>JACRGW010000024.1 GCA_016212195.1 Nitrospirota bacterium | reverse complement strand
CTATACCCAATATTTCAACAGGAGAAATAAACGAACTGGACGTCTTTGGGAATGCAGATACCATTCTACAGTCGTTGATGAAAATGGATATTTATGGGCTGTAAGCCGTTATATAGAAAATAATCCTGTAAGGGCAAAGGTGGTTAAAAAGCCAGAAGATTACTCATACTCCAGTGCCAGGACCCATATCTTAGGAGAGAGCAATACACTCCTAAAGGAACCACTGTTTGATAAAAGTGATCTAAACAATTACAGGAGATTTATGGAAAAGAAGGAAGATAGAGGGAAAATAGAGGAGATAAGAAGGCAGACAAAATTAGGTAAGCCTCTTGGGGATGGAGGTTTTTTGGCTACCCTCTCTGAGAAATTAGATTGTAATTTAGCCTTTAGACCCAGAGGCAGACCCCCAAAAAGAGCAACTAATTAAAAAGGGATGTGTCCCCATTTTTCAACTCCTCCATCAAATACCGCATGGGCGTGATGTCGAGGAGTAAGAGTGACTCAGGAAGAATCCAAAAGACCCTCAGATGAATTCCTCGGGAACCAATGGGTGGAGTTTAAGGGGGTAAAATCTATTGAATTATCGGCGAATCTGCATTATAGTATAGAAAATAGATAGCCGTAAGGAGGAAAACATGGAGAATACTAAAATTGATACAGAGTTAAACATTTTTATGGGCGGTCTGAAGGCACAGATGAATGTGCTGGAAGCTAAGATCAAGCAAGTACAAAAGCCAGTTACTGCCAAGAAATTTGCTGATTTCTACGGTATCTTAGCTGAAATAGGCGACACTACGGAAGAAGAAATTAATGCTGTAGAGTTTAAATTAAAAGAAAATTCTATATGATAACTTATATTGCAGATTGCAAAGGATCAAGACAAACTCAAAAAAATAAGTCTTGTGCCATTATTATCACAAGGGCTTTCTATTCTTGAGAAAAGATTGTACGAGGATGATAAATGCCCGCTTTGCTTACAGAATAAAAGCAGAGAAGAATTGATTGATGAGTTGAGAAAGAGAGTTGAAGAACTAACTTTCGTTAAAAAAGAAAATGACGCAGCATTAGAAGAAAAAAATACAACACACCGATTTATTCAAGGTGCCTTGGCGGAAATAGAAACTGCTTTAAAAGAGAAAAGTTTACTATTAGAGGAAAATGCTGCCTTACAAAAAGAAATTGAACAGGTAAAAGGGACAACTTCAACTGCATTGGAAAAAATCAAAAAGGTGACTCCATCAGGGTTTGAATTCATCAGTAAGCCTGAGGATTTTATCACTTTAGATATTGCTAAGCTCCAAAGCCTAATTTCCGCTCTAACAAATAAGAAAGAAAACATGATCACTGCAAAGAAAGATGACCTCACATTCACAGCCCCTATCAAAATAAGTCTCGTCAAGGAGTTTTATAACGAAATCAAATCTCTTAAAAAAGATTCAGAGATTCTCACTCAACAGCAGCAGTCCTTGGAGCTTATTTATAACGAGTTTGTAAAAAAGCAAAGAGAAGGACTCTGCTCATTTTTAGAGTCAATATCCAAAGACATAAACGAACTCTACTTGTTTATGAATGACTCTGAAAATGTTAGTGAAATAGAACTGGTTCCTCTGGATGAGGATGATGAGTTTGTAGGAATAACCCTACGATTTAAATTTCACGGCAAACCGGAATCGCCACCACATAAGTATCTAAGTGAATCTCATTTGAATTGTCTTGGAATATGTTTGTTTTTAGCATCCGTAAAAGCTTTTAACAAGCTCAATAAGTTTATTTTTCTCGATGATGTAATATCCAGCTTCGATACAAATCATCGTGCACGTTTTGCAAGACTTCTGGTAGAAAAATTCAGTGATTATCAGATATTCCTTTTTACCCATGAAAAAGACTGGTTCGAGCTTATCTCAAATATGGTCCGAGGAAAGAATTGGGTAATAAAGAGAATGTATTGGGATCATGAAAACGGAGCTACCATAGAGCCACCGCCCTTTACTCTTAAGGAAAAAATCGAAAACAAACTCAAGAAAGCTGATACCACAGGATTGGGGAATTCTATTAGAATATATCTTGAACACCTATTAAAAGAGATTTGCCACGACCTGAAAGTAAAAGTAGAATTCCGGTTCAATGAACATAATGAGAATAGAATGTCTCATGAATTGCTTTCTGAACTGAAAAGCAAACTCAAAGACAGGAAATGTGAGTTAAAAGACCATGCTGTCTTTGATAGGCTCAATTCTTCAATGTTTCTTGGTAACCGAACCTCTCATGCTATCTCTTTCACAGAGAGCATAAATGACCTGAAAATGTTTTATGATGATGTTTTAGAGTTGGAGAGGCTTTGCAGATGCGCTCATTGTAATAATCTTATTTCCAAGAAACAGTATGATGATATTGAAAATACGGTAAAGTGTTCATGCGGCACATTAAAATATAATTGGAAACGATAAATATATTTAAAATAGATTTCGCTTCTATAGAATTGAAAAATATCAGCGTATAAATTCTGCAATTAACCTCTCTTAAGCCCAATCGTTTACAAAGATTTAGAAAGCTAAATAATTCAGGAATTGATATAATGATATAATATATAAAGATGTTTTCTTTAATTTGTTTCGGGAGGAGCAGATGAAGGTTACAGACCCTGTCTGCAAGATGACAATAGAGGATAAGGATGCCGTTGCCACATCTGAATATAAAGGTACCACCTATTATTTCTGCATGATGGGATGTAAGGAGAAATTTGATAAAGATCCAGAGGTATTTGTCGGTGAGAAAATACCCCCTACCCCCACTTTAGTAAAGGGGGGCGAGGGGGGATTATGGACATGTCCCATGCATCCTGAGGTAGTCCGTGATACCCCTGGAAGCTGTCCCATCTGCGGAATGGCCCTTGAGCCAAGGACTATTTCTTTAGAGGAGGAAGAGAACCCAGAACTCGTCGATATGATGAGACGATTCAGGGTTGGGGTAGTCCTGACAATTCCTCTGGTAATTATTGCGATGCGAGGCCTTATCCCCGGATTATCACTTGAGCGTTTCTTCTCACATGAATTGCTTGTGTGGATAGAGCTTCTATTTGCCACACCCGTTGTACTATGGGGAGGATGGCCCTTTTTTGTTCGTGGGTGGCAATCGATAATAAACCGAAGCCCCAATATGTTTACATTGATAGGACTTGGTGTGGCTGTCGCTTATGTTTATAGTCTTTTTGCAGCACTTTTCCCTGATATATTCCCTGAGTCTTTCCGGAGTGAGGGTAGCATGGTTGGAACATACTTCGAGGCAGCAGCAGTTATTGTAACCCTTGTTCTTCTTGGCCAGGTCCTTGAACTTAAGGCGAGGAGCAAGACCGGTGCTGCGATCAGGGCACTTCTCGGAATGGCACCTAAGACAGCAAGGAGGGTCAAGAACGGAACTGAAGAGGATGTACCACTCGAGGATATTATAACCGGAGATCTTCTCCGTGTGCGCCCAGGTGAGAAGATACCCGTAGATGGAGTAGTTGTTGAGGGTTCAAGCTCTGTTGACGAATCAATGGTTACAGGAGAGCCTATCCCTGTTGAAAAGAAGAGTGGTGAAAAGGTTATCGGTGCTACTGTGAATGGCACCGGTACACTCATTATTAGGGCTGAAAGGGTTGGAACAGAGACTTTACTCGCACAGATTGTTCAGATGGTTGCTGAGGCGCAGAGGAGCCGCGCCCCGATACAGAAACTCGCAGATGTTGTTGCTGGATACTTTGTCCAGATCGTAGTCGCAGTTGCAGTTATAACATTCATTGTCTGGGCGTGGATTGGTCCTGAGCCACGAATGGCAAATGCATTGATCAATTCAGTTGCGGTATTAATCATTGCCTGTCCCTGCGCACTCGGTCTTGCAACACCGATGTCAATAATGGTCGCCATGGGTAAAGGTGCGACAGGAGGTGTCCTTTTTAAAAATGCAGAGGCGATCGAGATTATGAAAAAGATAGACACACTCGTAGTTGATAAGACTGGCACTCTAACAGTTGGTAAGCCGAAACTTGTTGAGGTTATTCCACTTGATGGATCGGACGAGAAGTCTATACTTTTCTATGCAGCAAGTATTGAGAAGGGAAGTGAACACCCTCTTGCAGAGGCGATCGTTAAAGGGGCAGAAGAAAAGGGCGTTATTCTTACGAATGCAGAGTCCTTTGAATCAATAACTGGAAAGGGTGTTATCGGTAAGGTTGACGGTCATGAAGTTAGACTCGGTAATCGTAAGCTCCTTGACGACCTTCGCATAGATCTTGGTGAATTGTCAGGAAGGGCTGAAAGGATGCGAAGTGATGGTCAGACAGTTATGTTCCTTGCGGTGGAAGGAAAGGTTAACGGTCTTATAGGTGTTGCCGATCCTATAAAAGAGACGACTCCAGAAGCTGTCAGTAGTCTCCATGAGGAAGGCATCCGTATAGTAATGCTCACAGGAGACAGCCTTACCACTGCTGAGGCAGTATCTAAAGAGCTCGGACTTGACGAAGTGATTGCAGAGGTACTTCCTGACCCTAAGGCAGAGATTGTGAAACGGCTTCAGGGAGAGGGGAGGTTTGTAGCGATGGCAGGAGATGGCATAAACGATGCACCTGCCCTTGCGCAGGCACATGTAGGTATCGCAATGGGAACAGGTACTGATGTGGCGATGGAGAGTGGAGGAGTCACATTAGTAAAAGGAGACCTCCGTGGTATAGTTCGTGCGAGGCGTCTCAGCAGGGCAACGATGAAGAATATCAAACAGAACCTCTTCTGGGCATTTATCTATAATACACTCGGGGTCCCTGTTGCAGCAGGTATACTTTACCCATTCTTCGGCGTCCTCCTCAGCCCGATGATCGCTGCTGCTGCAATGAGCTTCAGCTCTGTGTCAGTTGTGGGCAATGCCCTGAGACTGAGGGGGGCAAAGATATAAAATAAAACACTTACCTCGCCATATACCCCGGACATCCCTCGAATCCCCTGCATCCCGCCTTCCTCAGGCGGCAGGAGGAGTTGATACAGATACTTATTTTTTTTCTTTCGGGGACTTTTGAAATAGCCCTGTCTTTTGATTTTGATCGACTTTTCGCTATTTTCTTTTTAGTCGTAATTTAAGAATACCTTTCTTTAAGACCTTATGAGATTGCTTCAGGACCCCGTCCCTCGCAATGACAAGTGACAGTGTTCACTCCGTTACCCTCTCTATCGCCCATTTGGTGATTTTTACCATCTTCTCAATCTCCTGAATACTTATACTCAGGGGTGGCATTAGGACTATCACATTTCCGAGGGGCCTTATAATGAGACCTTTCTCCCTTGCCTTTAATATTACCTTTATCCCTATTTTATCCTCAAGCGGATATGGTTCCTTTGTCTTTTTATCCTTCACAAGTTCTAAACCGACCATGAAGCCCTTCTGCCTTACTTCTCCTACATGTGGAAGTTCAGTAAAGGGTCTGAGCCTCTCTTCAAGAAAGGATATCCTCTCATGAAGTTTCTCGAGAGTTCTATCCTTCTCGAAGAACTCGATATTTGCGATGGCTGCTGCGCAGGCCAAGGGATTCCCTGTATAGGTGTGACCATGGAAGAATGTCTTTAACTCCTTATATTCACCGAGGAAGGAATTGAAGATATCCTGAGTCGTTAATGTCGCAGCAAGAGGTAGATAGCCACCTGTGATTCCCTTTGCGATTGCCATAATATCAGGACATACTCCCTCATGCTCACAGGCGAACATCTTTCCTGTCCTTCCAAAACCTGTTGCAACCTCATCGGCAATCATCAGGATGTTGTTCTCTGTGCATATCCTCTTTACCTCTTTAAGATATCCCGGTGGTGAAATGAGCATTCCTGCTGCTGCCTGGACAAGTGGCTCGATGATCAATGCAGCTATCTCATCTTTATGTCTTGATGTTGTTCTCTCTAATTCCTTCGCACATTCAATATTACAAGAAGGATAAGTGAGGTCTAATTCACACCTATAGCAATAAGGTGATGGTGCCTTTAATGAGGGGATGATTATAGGTCTGTATATATTATGGAAAACTTCGATTCCACCGACACCGACAGCACCGAGAGTATCTCCATGATAGGCGTTATTGAGAGAAAGAAATCTGGTTTTCCCCTTTTCCCCTTTATGCTGCCAGTACTGGAAGGCGATCTTTAAGGAGATCTCTACCGCAGTTGAGCCATTGTCGGAGTAGAAAACCTTGCTAAGTTCGGAGTTCGGTCTACGACCCATGGAAGTTCGGAGTTCGGAGTTATTAATCCCCCCCCGCCCCCCTTTAGCAAAGAGGGGTGAGGGGGGATTTGGTTTTGGAGCTATCTTAATAAGTTTCTCTGCAAGCTCTATTGCCGGTGGATTGCTTAGGCCAAGAAGAGTTGAATGTCCGATCTTCTCGAGTTGTTCTTTTATTGCATCATCTATCTCCTTCTTCCTATGACCATGGATGGTAGCCCACAGGGACGATACACCGTCGAGATACCACCTTCCATAGATATCTTTAAGGAAACTACCCCTTCCTTCTTTGATAATAAGGGGACCCTCTTCAAGCCAGTCTTTCATCTGGGTGAAGGGATGCCAGATATAGTGTTTATCTTTATCTTCCAGTGTACCCATATCTTCCAGTGTACCCATTTTTATAAAGTCAATAATTTTCAGAGATTATATCACGAATACACCTTATTATTCCAAGCCTTTAGAAACAAAAAAGAAAAAATATCACGTTAACTCGTTGACAGGGGATACATTTTTTGATACATTTTATTATATTAGTGAAACAGATGAATAAAGAAAAAAAGCTCGCAATAATGAAGAATGTCCTTGTCCTGCTCCTTGCCGGTGGTAAGGGAGAGAGGCTTCATCCTTTAACAATTCACAGGGCAAAGCCGGCAGTACCTTTTGGTGGAAAATACAGGATAATAGACTTTACCCTGAGTAATTGTATAAATTCCCAGATAAGGAAGATCGCCGTCCTCACCCAATACAAGTCCCTTTCCCTCCATCGTCATCTCACACTCGGATGGAATCTCTTCAGTGCAGAACTTGGCGAGTATATATTGACTATCCCTGCTCAACAGAGGATTGGTGAAGACTGGTACAGGGGGACAGCTGATGCTGTTTACCAGAATGTATATATGATAGAGAGGGAAGCCCCTCCCTATCTTCTTATTCTTTCAGGTGACCATGTTTATAAGATGGACTATTCAGAGATGTATGAGTTTCATCTCTCAAAAGGTGCAGATGCTACCATCTCGGTCATAGAGATGGATAGTAAGAAGGCATCAGACTTTGGGGTGGTTGAGGTGAATAGAGAATCAAGGGTTATAGGTTTTGAAGAAAAACCAAAAAAACCGAAGACAATCCCGGGTAGTCCAAGACAGTCCTATGTTTCTATGGGGATTTACCTCTTCAAAACAGAGGAAATCATTAAGGAACTCAAGGACGATGCCCTTAGAGATACGGCCCACGACTTCGGCAAGAATATTATTCCTGATATGATTACAAGAAGAAAGGTCTTTGCCTATAATTTCAAGGATGAGAATAAGAAGGAGGCAAAATACTGGCGGGATGTAGGTAATCTCGATGCCTACTGGGAGGCAAATATGGATCTTGCATCTGTAGAACCACTCTTTAATCTCTATGATAAGGAATGGCCCTTAAGGACATACCAGGGACAGTATCCACCTGCAAAGTTTGTTTTTGCCCAGGAATATAAAGGTGGACGCCTGGGAATCGCTCTGGATTCTATATTATCAGGTGGTTGCATTATCAGTGGGGGAAGGATTCAGAACTCTGTCTTATCCCCGGATGTCCGTGTCCATAGCTGGGCAGAGGTAAGAGAATCTGTTATAATGGAAAATGTAGATATAGGAAGATACTGTAAGATCAGGAGGGCTATTATAGACAAAGATGTAAAGATTCCTCCTAAGACTGTAATAGGGTATGATTCAAAGAAAGATGCAAAAAGATTTCATGTGACGCCCTCAGGGATAGTGGCTATACCTAAGGGTTTTGAGATCGGTTAGAAGATATAAATCGAGAGCAAGAGCAACTGTTATCTCTAAGTTCTCTGAGAGTTATCAGTGTGAGAGAAATTTATTAAGAAAGAAAAACTAACAGGAGGTACCATTGAAAAATGTTCTCTTAGTTGAGGATTCTTCTACAACAAGGTCGATGATCAGGGCTATACTGGAAGAGATTGAGGGGTTATCATTTGAAGAGGCGAGTACAGGTTTTGAGGCGCTTAAGGCGCTTCCTACTCAGAGTTTCGACCTCATAATTACCGATATCAATATGCCCGATATCAATGGATTCGAGCTTATAAATTTTGTTAAAAACCACCCGTCTTATAGAAATATACCCTTTCTCATCGTCAGTACTGAAGGAAGCGAGGAAGACAAGAAAAGGGGAATAGAACTGGGTGCCTCTGACTATATCACCAAACCTTTTAATCCTGAGAATCTGCGTAAGATTGTGAAGAAGACCTTAGGCCTTCTTTAGGACACACCGACCATCTTAAAGCCAAAATCTTTTAACAGACTGTATGCCTGCTTAATCTTTTTGTAATTTTTATTTTTTTATATATCTGTTTAAAGATCTTGAATTGTACTGCTGAAAGTCCTTGACTTCACCGATTGTATTGTGATAATTTATTTATTCTTTTTCTTAAAAAAATTAATCAAGAATAATTCTTTATACATTTCCTTATTTTTCACCAACTACAATGGTATAAAAGATGAATCCAGAGTCTGAAAAAGATACTGCAATAAAAAATATGTTAGAGAAGTATAAGAATGAGAGAGTTAATATCATTCCTCTCCTTCAGGATATCCAGGATATCTTCGGTTATATCCCTGAGGATGCTGTGGATATTATTTCGAGAAGTCTTGATATACCAGAAAGCAAATTATATGGTGTGTCCACATTCTATGCCCAGTTCCATCTGAAGCCGAGGGGAGTAAACGTTATCACTGCCTGTTGCGGAACAGC
The DNA here is from genome assembly GCA_016212195.1 of Nitrospirota bacterium. Lineage (GTDB taxonomy): Bacteria > Nitrospirota > Thermodesulfovibrionia > JACRGW01 > JACRGW01 > JACRGW01. Next base: position 513 of record JACRGW010000024.1, on the reverse strand, counting down.
CTGTCATGTAAAGGGGTCAGAACGGATAATCAGCTCGATAAAAACCTCCCTGCACCTCGATGGAGACGAAGATACTACAAGGGATCAGAGATTTACACTGGAGAAGGTGGCTTGCGTTGGGACATGTAGCATGGCGCCTGTTGTAATAGTCAACAAGAATGTCTACGGCGGAATGACTACCGATAAAATAACCAAGATTCTCAGGAAATACCAGATAAAAAAACAGGATGACAAAGATTAGCAAGACAAAGAAGGATGTAAAAGAGGATGTCCTGATAAAGGTCTGTCTTGGCCCGGGAGGGATTGCATCTGGTGGAGAGATAGTATTAAAGGCATTTAAAGAGGAGACCGAGAAAAGGGGGATAGGGGCATCTGTAGAGCCAAACTGTACTGTGCATCAGGTCGGCTGTATGGGACTTTGTTCAAAGGATGTCCTTGTTGATATTTTACAGGATAGTAAGAAGACAACCTATCAGTTTGTTAAACCCGAAATGGTCGGAAGGATTGTTGAGG
>JACRGW010000025.1 GCA_016212195.1 Nitrospirota bacterium | reverse complement strand
CCTATTCGGCATTACCTTCCTTTCTTTCGGAATAATGAAACTCGCCCCGGGTGATTTTCTGTCACAGATGGCCCTTAATCCATTGATCTCCAGCGAAACGATCGAGCTCATGAGGAAACAGTTCGGGCTTGATCAACCCTGGCCTATACAGTACCTTAAATGGCTGTGGGGGATTATACATTTCGATTTCGGGTATTCCTTCACATACAGGGTTCCTGTAGCCACGCTTATAACCGAAAGGGTCCTTAATACACTTCTTCTTACAAGTACAGCCGCTATCTTGGCATGGCTTCTCGCCTTACCATTAGGTGTTTATACAGCCCTCTGGAGAAAGTCCCTCTTTGACCAAATACTTTCATTCTTTTCCTTCGCCACTATCTCCATCCCGACCTTCTTTCTTGCCCTCCTCGGAGTCTTCTTTGCAGCGAAGACAGGATGGTTCCCTACAGGAGGTGCCATAAGTATTAATTACGCGGCGCTTAGCCCTTTTGATAAATTCTGGGATAGATTTCATCATCTTATCCTTCCTGCTATGGTTCTCGGTATCGGAGGTCTTGGTTCGCTCATCAGGATCGTGAGGACTAATTTCCTCGAGATGATGAGACAACCTTTTATTATGACCGCAAAGGCGAAGGGACTTCCTCCTAATGCTGTAACATGGAGACACATTTTCCCTAACGCAATAAATCCCCTGATAACACTTCTTGGCTTCGAGATAGCAGGTCTTTTGAGCGGTGCTGCCTTTACAGAGATTATATTCGCATGGCCAGGTCTTGGCAGACTCATCCTTGAGGCTGTGATGAGTCAGGACCTTTATCTCGTAATGGGCAGCCTTTTTATGGGGGCTATCCTGTTAATCTTGGGTAACCTTTTAGCAGACATACTCTTAGCAACGATCGATCCGAGAATAAAATTGAGATGAGAATAGAATTAAATCAAAAAGAAAGCCTATTCATGCAGGCAATCTCTGGACTGAGGCGCCATAGATGGGGATGGCTTGCCCTGTGGTTTATACTCTTTCTTTTACTCGCTACTATATTTGCAGGTTTCCTTTCTCCCTATGACCCCTATGAGCAGAATAGGACAAAATCATATTACCCACCTGCAAGGATACACCTCATAGATGAAGAGGGTTTACATTGGCCATTTATCTATAATTATTACTTTGTAGACCCCATATTCAAAAGATACGAACCTGACAGAACGAAGAAATACACTATAAGACTTTTTGTAAAAGGCTCTACCTATCACCTCTTCGGACTTATCCCCTGTAACATCCACCTTTTTGGGGTAGATAGTCCTGCAAGGGTTTTCCTCTTAGGCTCAGATCTCCACGGAAGAGACATCTTAAGCAGGCTCCTTTATGGAGGAAGGGTATCCCTTTCTATCAGCCTTGTTGGTGTCTTCCTGTCTTTTATATTAGGTCTGATCATGGGAGGGATAGCAGGGTATTTCGGGGGATGGGTGGACAATTTCCTTATGAGGTTTGGAGAAATCATAATGTCAATCCCCGGGATATATCTCCTCCTGGGACTCAGGGCTATATTTCCGATCTCCCTCTCTTCGGTAGAGATATATTTACTTATAGTCGTCGTTTTGAGTTTCATAGGTTGGGCAGGTCTTGCGAGAGTAATAAGAGGGATGGTATTATCTATAAAGGAAAGGGAATTTGTTCAGGCAGCAAGGGCGATAGGTTCAGGCCACATGAGGATCATAATAAGACATGTCCTTCCTAATACCCTTTCATATACAATAATTGCGTTAACCCTTTCTGTCCCTGGATTTATTATAAGTGAATCAGCCCTCAGCTTCCTGAGTCTCGGAATCCAGGAGCCCTATCCGAGCTGGGGGAACATGCTCACAGCAGCACAATCAGTAAGGGTTCTTACAACAGCACCATGGATTCTTATCCCAGGTCTCTTTATATCAATCACAATTATATGTTTCAACTTTCTCGGTGATGGTCTGAGGGATGCGTTAGACCCGAGGTTCAGGGAGTAGGAAAATATCAATCGCCCGAAATTCCCGTCACCCTTATAACCTCATCGAAGGTAGTGACCCCCTTCAACATCTTCTTTATCGCACACTCCCTGAGGGTAACGAGACCTTCAGATTTAGCTATCTTCTTTACAACTGTTGGTGTTGCCTTATCATCTGCGGCTACCCTTATTTTGTCAGTAATCTCCATTATCTCAAATATTCCTGTCCTTCCGAGATAGCCCGTGCCTCTACACTGCGGGCATCCGCTTCCGGTAGAGACCTTTATGTGCCTGTACTTCTCATAACTGATCCCCATGATGGAACACTCTTCTTCAGAGAGACTGTATGGTTCTGAACAGTAGGTGCAGACATTCCTTACGAGTCTCTGGGCTACTACTCCGATTAAGGTAGAATTGATTAAGAAGGAAGGCACACCGAGATCGAGGAGGCGTGTTATTGCAGATGGGGCGTCGTTTGTATGGAGGGTTGAGAGAACGAGATGTCCTGTGAGGGCAGCCTGTATGGCATTGTCAGCGGTCTCAAAATCCCTTATCTCACCAACCATAATTATATCAGGGTCCTGTCTGAGGATAGTCCTCAGACTGCTCGCGAAGGTAATCCCGATCTGTGGCTGTATGGCTGTCTGGTTAAATCTCTCGTAGATCATCTCAATAGGGTCTTCTATAGTTGTTACATTTACCTCTGAGGTTGAAAGGGTCTTTAATGCGGAATAAAGTGTTGTTGTCTTTCCACTACCTGTGGGACCTGTAACGAGGATAAGCCCGTGGGGGTTTGATATGAATGACTTGAAGAGTTCAAGTTCTCTCTGTAGCATTCCGAGTTCATCTATATCCTGCATCAGAATATTAGGGTCAAAAATCCTTATAACAACCTTTTCACCGAAGGCGATAGGGAGTGTTGATACACGGTGTTCTAACTCCTTCCCATCATAATCCGTTTTTATCCTGCCATCCTGAGGTCTCCTCTTCTCAGAGATATCCATGCGGGAGAGGGTCTTAATGCGTGAGATAACTGCAAGGTGAACTGGCTTCGGTATCCTATGTATATTATGGAGTATCCCATCTATCCTGAATCTTATAAGACTTACATCTCTTTTTGGCTCGATATGTATATCCGATGCCCGCTGTGAATAGGCATAATGGAGTAGATATTCGACAGCATTTACAATATGCTGATCTGTTACCTCAAGCTCTGACATAGATTTGAGTTTTACATATTGCTCGAGATTTCCGATGTCTATCCCTGAAGTAAGTGCTTTATGGGCTGCTGCAACAGAAGACTTAAAACCATAGAACTCTGTGATTATCTTTTGGATATCAGATTTTGTGGAGATAACAAGTTTTAGATTGAACCCTGTCGTCCTCTCGATCTCTTCTATACCATCCCTGTCAAAAGGATTGGACGTGGCAACAGCCAGGGTATTATTAGAAAGGTCTATCGGTAAAAGCATATGCTTCAGTGCATAGGGCCTTGAAATGACCTTTGTTACAATATCAGAATCGAGCTTCAACGGATCTATCCTCAAGAAAGGCAGATCGAGATGCCTGGCAACAGTCTCCATGATAATCTCTTCTGTAAGGTACCTGTTCCCCTCCCCAGGCATATTAAACTTAAGTGAATCGATAATGTCTACAATAGTAATGCTGGAGTCAATCTTACCCCTGCCCTGTCTTATAGTACCGGTCTTTGATTTCTGTAGTCTTGCCCGAAGGATATCCTCTTTCAGGAAGATACTATCGATTTGCTCCTTTGATAGTAGTCCCTTGGAGGAAAGTACTTCCAGTATCGCTTTATCTGCCTTCTCATTCATAATCAATTCATATCAGAATCAAGAGGTTATTGTCAATAATTTAAAATGATTTGATAAATGTTCAATAGTATTGTATTCTTATGAAAAATCTCTTTCGGAGGCAATGATGTTTAAGACTATCGAATGGAAGGATGGGGTTGTGAGGATGATTGATCAGACAAGACTTCCTCTCGAGGTTGTATATATGGACTGCAGGGATTATTTGGAAGTAGCAGATGCCATAAAGACCCTTAAGATCAGAGGTG
>JACRGW010000175.1 GCA_016212195.1 Nitrospirota bacterium | reverse complement strand
CGAAACGAGGTCTACTGGGCAGTATGCGAGCTGGTCAAGAACAGGCTGGAAAAGGCAAAAAGTGTTTAAAAATAACTGATCACCTTCTTAACATTATGATAGAAAGGATTAAACTTTGAAACTCGAAGAAAGCTATAAGATCCTTGTAGATTGGTCCAAATATCAGCATGAGAAAATGCAACATTTTAATACAGTTAATATTGCTATCCATACCCTGATCATTACTGCAATAGGATATATGATATATCATAAGGATACTTGGCTATTACCTCAAAACTTATGGATGATACCGCTTATTGGATTTATATTGGGATTGGCTTGGTTTATAGGGCTATGCCGACTCCGTCTTGATGTTGATGTCTGGTATGCCCAGTTACGAGCATTGGAAAGAGTTTTTGGAGAAGATATAAAGCAAGAACAGAAAATTTTTACAGAGGGCTACAATTTTTATAAATGTGGACAGGTTAATATAGAAGAATTGAAAGAACTCAAATGTAGATGGAAATTTTTTGGATTCTTAACAATTTATCAAATTTTCAGTGGGATTGTTTTATTTGTATATTTTGTTGTTCTACTAATTCAAGTAATTCAAGCTTATTAAAACTAGGCTGGAAAAAGCAAGGAGTGTGCGATATGGGCATTGAGGGGGAAATGAAGACAGACAGGAGAAAGGAGCTGCTGAGATTGTCGCAGAAGGCTGCAGAGATTCTCAAAAAAGAATACCACGTCAAAAGAGTATTTCTCATCGGTTCGTTGGTCAAGGGGATTGTCCATGAAAAGTCAGATATTGACATTGTGGTAGAAGGATTGGCACCGGAGCTCTACATTAAGGCATTAACCCGGATTTACGATGTTTTGCCTCCCGGAGTTGAACTTAATCTGATTCCTTTTGAAGATGCCTTCGATAGCCTGAAAAAGAAAACCGTTGAGAAAGGGATGTTGATCCATGAATAAAGAAGATTTTCAAGAAGACTTAATGAATGAACTGGAAAATCTCAAAAGGTTGAACGATGAAATGCGCCAGTTATTGGAGGAAATTGGAGATAGCCCCAGTTTTATAGAGATACGGGCAGCCGGAAGTATTCTGCACGATTTTTATTCCGGGGTAGAGAAGATCTTTGAAAGGATCGCTGTGAATATAGACCATAGCCTTCCAGAAGGAGAAAACTGGCATATGGAATTACTCTTACAGATGACAAAGCCTTATCAAGATATGAGGGATGCAATTATATCAGAAGGATTATGCAATGACTTAAAAGAGTATTTGAGGTTTCGTCATCTATTCAGGCATATCTATGGTTTTGAAATAAAATGGGAGAGATTCGGGGTACTTTGCCAGAGATTGGAAGGCATTTTTATAACCTTTAAAACCGAAATCGAAAGTTTCATCTCAGCTATTTTAAATGATGGGGTAGATGGAGATACAGACAGGTAAGCAATGATCCCTAAAAAAATCATAGACAACAGTGACATAAAGCTCTCCACCTTCCCAAATGATCTTCTCAAGGAAATCCCTGCCACTCAGTTTGACATTGCCACGGCCTTTTTTAGCATCCAGGCCTATGCCTTGATTAAGGACAGTGTTCAGGGGGTTAAGAGATTCAGGCTGCTCCTTGGAAAGGCCCCTGAGATCAGGAGTGAGACTACGCTTGGGGATGTCCTTTTAAAGATGTTGCGGGACGAGATTGAAGGATATGAACTCTCTGAAGAGAAAGACACCCTCATTAAAGAGTTCATCATCTATCTGAACAAAGATAATGTGGAGGTCCGGCTCTACGATAAGGAATTTCTCCACGGGAAGGCATATATCTTTGATGAGCTTGTCGTGGTGGGGTCATCCAATTTTACCCCTTCAGGGCTCACGCATAATACGGAACTGAACTCTGTTTCCCTGGAGTCAGAGGCGAGATATGTAAGGACAACCTGGTTTGAGAAGTTCTGGGATGAGGCCGCAGACTTCAAGGCCGGGCTGATCAGCCTCCTTGAGGCCTCCCGTTTTGGGACAAAGGAATATACCCCGTATGAGGTCTACATAAAATCCTTATACGAATTGCAAAGAGAAAACATCCGGTCTGATGAGAAGGAAAAAGGAGCGGAAGACGTTCTATTGTTAAAAAGCTTTATCTACTGGAAGATAAAGCTGATGCAAATAAGATTTGTAATATTTACAAAAGCGGAGACCATGAGTTTTTGAGAGATATTTATGAAGCAAATAACCTAAATACATAGGTAACTTAATTCATCAAGTGTGTGAAAGATGAAACTTTCAAGACATGCTAAAAACAATATAAGGTTATATAAAATAGCAGAAAAAGATATAATAGAGACGATAGAATTACCTGACTCTGCCCATAGAGAAGGAAATAAGTTGATAGCGATCAGGAAATTTCAGGGAAAGTTTTCGGGGTATCCTCTGAAGGTTATTTATGAAAAAACCGGGCATGATATAAAGGCAATAACTGCTTACCCTTTAAAAAAGAAGCATTGGAGGTGAACAATGAAAGTCAAATACGACAAAGAGATTGATGCTGCATACATTCAAATGTCCTCAAAAAAGCCGGATGGCGCTATAGAAATAGCAGAAGGTGTTATTCTACATACTACAGCAAACAATGAGATTGTTTCAATAGAGATACTTGATGCTGCAAAGAAAATTCCCATAAAAACACTTTACAAACTTGAACTAACTGAAGTTGCTTAGCAGAAAGACTGGTACTCTCACTGACTGCAAGGTACTGGACGATGAGGTCTTCAACGTTATTCTCCCCTACTGGGGTAATAGGTCTGGAGTTCTTAAGAGGCATTTATGAGAAGAATGAGAACAGGGTATAGGAGATAAATGCTTTACCTGTACCTCGATGAAAGCGTCGATTTAGGCTTCGACTTCTTTGCAAAGAAGCCGTCGAAGTATTTTACGATTACTGTAATGCTGGTGCAAGGCATGGAAAACAGGAAGAAAATAGCCAGGGCTGTAAAAAGAACTCTGCAACATAAGTTTCCGAAACAAAGAACTGAATTGAAAGGGTCAAAGCAATCTATAGAGGTCAAACGATATTTTTACAGGCATGTTGAGTCTGTGCCATTCGAGCTTTACGCCCTCACGCTCAATAAAAGACGTGTATATGATTATCTGTCACAGAAGAGGGATAGGGTTTATAACTTTATCGCAAGAAAAGTCCTTGATGTCATTCCTTTTGCAAATGCCTCGGTGAGAGTCGGACTTGTAATAGACAGAAGCAAGAGCAAGAAAGAAATAAAAGAGTTCGATGACTACCTTATCCGGCAGTTAATCGGTAGGATAGAGCCGAGAATACCGCTCGATATAGACCACCATCTTTCCCATGAAGACCTGCCTCTTCAGGCAGTTGATCTGTTTTCCTGGGGGATTTTCCGGAAATATGAGAAAGGTGACAGGGAATGGTTTGATGTTTTTAAGGGTAAGATCAAATACGATGATGTTTATTTGCCATAAAAAAAGAGCGTGCCCTGTAGGTGCGTGCCCTCTGGCTTGGCCAACCTACGGAAGGGAACACCAGAGGAACCTACAGCGGGCTTACCGCTCAAGTTGAATATGACACAACGATATGAAGATGTCAAGTGGCAGCAAGGCACGAGATGTCAGGATAGGTGAATAAATGCGATGATCCCTAAAAAAATCATAGGCAACAGTGACATAAAGCTCTCTACCTTCCTCAACGATGTCCTCAGAGAGATCCCCGCCACCCAGTTTGACATCGCCACGGCCTTTTTTAGTATCCAGGCCTATGCCTTCATTAAGGACAATGTTCAGGGGGTTAAGAGATTTAGGCTGCTCCTTGGAAAAGCCCCTGAGATCAGGAATGAGACCACGCTTGGGGATGTCCTTTTAAAGATGTTGCGGGATGAGATTGAAGGATATGAACTCTCTGAAGAAAAAGACACCCTCATTAAAGAATTCATCGCCTATCTGAACAAAGAAAATGTGGAGGTCCGTCTCTATGACAAGGAGTTTCTCCATGGGAAGGCATATATCTTTGATGAGCTTGTCGTGGTGGGGTCATCCAATTTTACCCCTTCAGGGCTTACTCATAATACGGAACTGAACTCTGTTTCCCTGGAGTCTGAGGCGAGTTATGTGAGGACAAACTGGTTTGATAAGTTCTGGAACGAGGCCGCAGACTTCAAGGCCGGGTTGATCAGACTCCTTGAGGCCTCCCGTTTTGGGACAAGGGAATATACCCCGTATGAGGTCTACATCAAATCGTTGTATGAGTTGCAAAGAGATGATCTTAATCCCCCCTTTAGAAAAGGGGGGGTATCCAAAGGAGGGTAAGGAAGAGGAGAGTGGCCGTCCTGCATCAAAAGTCAATCTCTCCGAGTTCCAGGAGGACGCTGTCAGGAGGGTCTTCAGCCGCCTTAAAAGGTACAGGGCCTGTATGGTGGCCGATTCCGTTGGGCTTGGAAAGACATGGATCGCCAAAAGGATTATCGAGGAGTTTGGCTTCTATAAACGAAAAAGGTTCTTGATCATCTGCCCTGCCCAGTTACGGGGGATGTGGAAGGAGACGGTCAAGGACCTGATACTCGCAGAGAGCATCCTTTCTCAAGAGGAGCTTGCCTCCGCCGATTTTCTGAACAAGGCAAAGGAAGCGGTGGGAGGCAAACTAAGAGAGATCTCTCTGATCATCGTTGATGAGAGCCACAACTTCAGAAATCCCCTTTCTAACCGTTGGGAGAACCTTTATACCCTTATTATGGATCATATCGCAAAGGGTGGTGAGAGACCGTACATCGTCTTCCTCACCGCGACCCCCATTAACAATACGATATGGGACCTTTACTGGCAGACTATGCTTCTGACTCGAATGGACCAGAAGGCCTTCCTGAAGGAAGGGATAACCGATCTCTTCCAGTATTTCAAGGTGATTGATAAAGAAGGGGATCCCGTGCTCCTCAATGACCTGATGAACGAAATATCCATCAGAAGGACGAGGGATTACATCAAGCAGAACTATCCTGACGCGGAGATTAGCGGCAAGAAGATCGTCTTTCCCGAAAGGATTCTTGAGAATATAGATTACCAGCTTGATGGGGCCTATCAGGGGCTCTACAGGGAGATATCCCAGACGATCAGCGAGGGCTTAACGATGGCCTACTACAGAATCCTGGAATACAAAAAGTCTGAAAGGCTCTCTCAGGCGGAAGAGATGGCACTGGGACGTATGATCGCCCTTGAGGGGATATTCAGAACGATCCTTCTGAAGAGGCTTGAGAGCAGTGTTGAGGCATTTCGAAAGAGCATTTCAAATCATGCCGCCTTTCTTGAAAGATTGAAAGATTTATTAAAAGATGGAAAGTTGCTGACCAAAAGGATTTTTTATAAATATGTATCCAGTATGGATGAAGAGACCGGAGAGGAATTTCTGGAAGAGCTGGAGGGTATTCATATTGATGACTTTAGATTGAATGATCTCTTAATAGATATAGAAAAAGACATCACCCTCTGCAATGAGATGAAAAGGAAGGTGGAGGGTATCGATGCGGAGGCCGATGCGAAGCTGAGTGAATTAAAGAAAAGGTTACTGGAGTTGGGTAAAAAGGGACAGACCATCATATTTACTTACTATGCCGACACCCTCGATTATCTATACGATAATATATCAGAAGACCCTTCGTTCTCCGGCATAAGGATTGAAAAGATCTCCGGAAGGATCACATCCACGAACCGGCGTGCTGAGATTGTGAATGATTTTATGGCCGGAAAGATCGATATCCTGATGAGCACCGATGTCCTGTCTGAAGGGATGAATTTACAGAGGGCCCGGTACCTTATCAATTATGACCTTCACT
>JACRGW010000176.1 GCA_016212195.1 Nitrospirota bacterium | reverse complement strand
GGATTCAAACGTTCACAGAAGGAATATGGCGGAGACTGGTCTATTGCCAAATATATAGAGGCGGTAGAGACAGAGGATGAAGAGAAACGGCATTCTCTGATTAATGAGATCATAAAGTATAATAAAGAAGACCTTCAGGCCACCTGGGCAGTATTTGAGTGGCTGAGAAAGATTGAGGGGTGAAGATGAAAAATACTGGAATTATTATGGATAACCGCTACCTTGAACATAAGGCAGCATTTCATCATCCTGAAAATCCTCAAAGGCTGGAGGCAATCTATAAAGGGATTAAAGAAAATGAGATATTTGAAAAACTTTTATTGATAGAGCCGAGGATAGCGGACAAAGAAGAGATCGCACTAATCCATGATTATCAATATATAGATGAGATCGAGTCATATGCCGGCAGCCAAAAGATGTTAGATGCTGACACCTATTTATCAGAGAGATCTCCTGAAATAGCCAGACTTGCGGCAGGAGGTCTGCTTAATCTGGTTGATGCGGTTATTTCCGGAAGAATAACAAATGGTTTTGCCCTGATAAGACCGCCTGGCCACCATGCAGAAAAGGACAGGGCTATGGGTTTCTGTATCTATAATAATATCGCCATAGGGGCAAGATATGCCATGGCAAGGTACTGCCTTGAGAGGATTGCGATTATAGACTGGGACCTCCACCATGGAAATGGAACGCAAAATGCCTTTTATGCTGATCCGGGAGTCCTTTACTTTTCCATACATCAGTATCCGCATTATCCCGGCACAGGCGCTTTTTCGGAAATAGGCACAGGAAAAGGAGAAGGGTTTAATATAAATATCCCTCTCTCTTCAGGTCACGGGGATGCGGATTATTGCCTGATCTTTGATGAGATCATATCGCCGGTATGCCGAGAATTTCAGCCGCAACTCATCATGGTCTCCGCAGGATTTGATATATATTTTATGGATCCGTTAGGCGGAATGCAGGTAACAGAAAAAGGATTCGGTGCAATTACTTCGAAGATCATCTCTATCGCAGATGATCTTTGTGCGGGAAATCTAATCTGTGTGCTGGAAGGCGGATATAATTTAGAAGGGCTTGCACAAGGAACAATCGAAGTATTGAATAAAATGGTAACAGGAGAGAAAAAGATAGAGATATCGGAACGAGGTATTTCTTCAGATCTGCCCGAGATAATAAAAAAGGTTAAGCAGAGCCATAAAGGATATTGGAAGTGTTTTTAATTCCCCTCTTGAGGGGTGTCGGCAAAGCCGACGGGGTGGAAATGTTCAATTATTTAGCACTACCCAAAAATCAACTCGAAGATATTTTGATTAAGCAACAGTTAGACAGTGTGTGTGAGATTGTGCAGGAGGCAATTAGGATAAGGGTTGAGGAATTAAAAGATCCACCCCGTCAGCCTACGGCTGCCACCCCTCAAGAGGGGAATCAAAGATGACAATCCAGGAACAAAAGAAGTTGATAAGAAAAGAGGTTATAGAAAAAAGAGATAGTCTGACCCCGGAGGAACAGGCAAGAATGAGTTTGGAGATAAAGAACAGACTCTTTATGCTGGATGAATTTATCAATGCGGGAAAGGTGCATATCTTTGTTTCATTCGGAAGTGAAGTAAGAACTGAAGGGATGATCGGAGACCTCTTATCCCTGGGTAAAAAGGTAATAGTTCCTCTGGTTGATACTAAGAATAATGTTCTGATATTATCAGAGATAAATGATTTTGACCGGGATCTTTCCAAAGGACATTTCGGGATCCTTGAACCGAAGGTTATAAAAAAAGTTGATAAGAAGGAGATTGATCTGATGATTATGCCGGGGGTCGCCTTTGATAATAAGGGAAATCGTCTGGGTTATGGTGCAGGTTATTATGATAAATTGCTAAAAGAAATAGATAATAATATTCCCTTAGTTGCATTGGGTTTTGAGATACAGGTAGTTGATTTTATTCCCTTTCTGGAGTATGATGTAAAAATTCACAAAATCGTTACAGAAAAAAGGGTGATTAGTTGTCACAATTTATGAAGAAAGGTCATGTCTAATATGGATCTGAAGAAGATGGAAGAGGGTATCAGGCTTCTTCTTGAAGGTATTGGTGAGGATGTAGATAGGCCCGGGATAAAAGATACGCCGAGAAGGGTGGCGAAGATGTATAAGGAGATTTTATCAGGATCATTAATAGAAGAGGATTTTCTTAAACCAATCCATGGGGAAAACCATGATGAGATGGTTCTGGTAAAAGACATCCCTTTTTACTCGATGTGCGAACATCATATGATGCCTTTTTTTGGGAGGGCGCATATTGCTTATATCCCCGGCGGGGGAAGAATGGTGGGTCTGAGTAAATTGGCAAGGGTTCTGGAGATGCTTGCCCAGAGACTTCAGGTTCAGGAGAGATTAACCTCTCAACTGGCGGATCTGATCATGGAAAAACTGCAGCCGAGAGGGGCAATGGTGGTGATAGATGCAGAGCATCTTTGTATGTCAATGAGAGGTATAAAGAAGGCTGGTGCAAAGACAGTTACCTCTGCAGTCAGGGGGATGTTCAGGACAAAAGAATCAACCAGAGTAGAGATGCTGGAGTTGATTAAAGGTCATATTTAAAAGAGGAGGAATAAATTGGCAAAGATCATAGATGGTAAGGTGGTATCAGGTGCAATCAAAGAAAGGATAAAAGAGTCCGTAATTGCATTGCAGAAGAAAGGTATTCAGCCGGGACTGGCTGCCGTGCTTGTGGGCGATAATCCGGCTTCCAAGGTCTATGTCAGGAATAAAAGAAAGGCATGTGAAGAGGTAGGAATATATTCTGAAGAGCATAAGATTCCCGCAGAAACCTCTCAGGCTTACCTGCTGAAGTTGGTTAACAGCCTGAACAATGACAAGAAGATACATGGTATTTTGATACAACTTCCTCTTCCCAGGCATATCAATAGCGAGATAATCCTTGAGGCAGTCTCCCCTTTGAAGGACGTTGATGGATTCCATCCGTATAATCTGGGTAGATTGGTGATAGGCGATCCGATTTTTACTCCCTGTACGCCATCAGGGGTTATGGAGATGTTTGAATACTATAAGATACCTTTGGAAGGGAAGAATGCAGTAGTTGTAGGAAGGAGCAATATCGTAGGCAAGCCAATGGCTATCTTATT
>JACRGW010000173.1 GCA_016212195.1 Nitrospirota bacterium | reverse complement strand
TACAGTCGGTGATGGTGTAATACTGACTTCCACCGGAAAGGGAAGGATTCACCCTGACCGTATTTCCCCTTCTGAATTCAGGGGCGGAAATGCCATTGCGAAGGTTGTCTATGAAGTCGCAGAAAATATACAGGTAGTAGCCACTAGTAGCCACAGAGACTAATAAAAGAGAGGGTGGTAGAAGCGGGGTTGTCAAAATAAGACCGGCGGCACCCGACCACTTCATTGTAACTTCTCCCAAGACAGCCTCAGCCGGACAGGGTTTCAAACTTAGGATAGAGGTATTTGATAGATTTAAAAACCTTATCCCTGATTATAATTTAGTCGGCGGTGATGTTTATCTTAGCACAACAGGATCAGGTACACTTAATCCTTCTGTCATTCCTTCCTCGGAATTCATTAATGGATTAGCAGTAATAAATGCCACTTATGATAAGGCAGAGTCCTTTTCAATAACAGCGAGGATGGCCCATAGGAGGGAGGCTATAAAGATTGAAGAGAAGAAGGAAGAGGTCAAGCCACCAGTAAAGAAGGCTGAACCGTTACCTCCAAAAGTTGCAGAAGAAAAACCCAAACCTGTTCTACCTAAGGTTAAGAAAGAAGTTGCAAAGAAACCCGAGGAAAAGAAACCCGAGCCGCAAGAGGTAAAGAAGCCTGAGACCAGAAAGGGGGTCAGTCGTGGACCCTATGAGGTAAGCAATATCGGAATTGTTGAGAGTAAAAAAAGGGCAGTTGTTATTGTAACCTCAAATGGCGCCCTCGATCATACTTCGTCTCTTGTTAAAAAGGATGGAAAGAGATGGCTCAGCCTCAAGGTCTCACCTGCTGTGAGGAAGATGGAGAAGAAACAGCGACTTAAATCTTCATTTGTGGGTGATGTAGTCATGGAAGAAGAAGGAAATGTCCTGAACATAATGCTGGAGATACTCCCTGAGAAGGTTAAATATGAGACCAAGACTTCCAGGAATTCTATAACGGTAACATTTACTGCAGAGTAAAAAATATAAATAAATCCCGCTCCTTCCAGCGGGGTATTAGACCCCGCTGGAAGAATTTATGAAAGCACTATTGGAATAGTGCTTCATTTATTTAATACCCATTCATCCCGCACTTTCATCAAAGTGCGGGATTCATCCCCGCAGTCCCGAAGCATCGGGACGGGGTATTCTGGGAAGGGGCGGGATAAAGATATTACGATCCTGCAATTTTAGTATCTCTTTATTACCCATCTTGCCTATCAAAACTCTTTATTATAATTTTACTGTTTAAAACTTACCTTTTCTCTCAGAAATAATCCATCCTTTAGACTTAAAGACAAATAGCATATTAATAACAAATAACTTGACATCCGAGAAAAAATGTGTTCTAATTTGTAATATAAAAGTATAAGATGTAGGTTAATCTAAGGAAGGTGTTATGTATGAATACTCAACCTAAATTAAATTGGATTGTTTTAATTATTTCCATTGCCATTGGACTTTTTCTGATAAAACCTGATGCTATATTGGCAGACGAACCTTCTCAGAAGAATCAATCGTCGCGCGATCCGTCCTCGTTTGCTGCAAGTGAAGAGGACCTGCCGCCGCGTAAACAGCCGTCTCAGACTGCGCCGCCCGTAGAAGGCACACCTCACGCGGGCGAGGCCGGATGGTCACCGGAGGACATGGCTCGCCGCCAGCAGCTCGAGTTCTACGAGATGACCCCCGATGGAAAGGTGCGGAAGATCCTCGATACCGGTGCGATCGACGCGAACCCGCCTCACCGCGGTGCAATCTTCCAGGTAAACAAACAGACGGGCGATGTGGAGATCACCAAGTACGACGAGGGTCTAACACCTGCAGACAAGAAACGACTCAACAACATAGCCAGGGACAATTTGGGTAGCGTGGGAGGAAAAACATTGAATGAAGTAACCGGCAAGGGAACAAAACTTACAGATTCAGATAAGCCTCCTGGGTCCCAAAAGCCTACTGTCAAGGTAAAAGAATCTCCGCCGTCACAGTCTTCTTCACCAGAAAAAACAAAAATTTCAAAACCTCCATCGGAATCTCCAACACCTGGCAAGGTCACAGAGATTCTCGAGAGGCATGGAGGGAAAATCACCATAGCCCTTACTGCTGCTATGGCAATTAACTGCGTTGCACAGGGGAAGACTATTCAAGAATGCGCAATAGAACTTGCAGAAGGAGCGGCTATAGGTGGAGCCATAGTTATGGTGGTTGGTCCGACTGGTGCAGTCATAATTGGCGGAACCCTCGGTGCCTGGGAAATCTATAAAGCTGGTGTAGAAGCGACACAGCAATGGGCCGATCACCAGCAGAGGAGCGCCGCTTATGAGCTCAGGGAAAAGCAGACTCAGTCGAACCTTGAGAAAATTGACGAGCATATAAAAAAGTTAAAGGAAAAAATCTTCGTGGAACTTCAGGCATCGATGGTGACCGCTTCAAATGCCTGCAGGGCAGCTATAGATCAAGTGCACTCAGGAGATAAAGTAGTAACTGGAATAAATGAACTACTAAGCCCCTTTTACAACCTCGTTTCAGCAATAAAAAGAGATTCTTCTACTTGCAAGGAATCCACTACTGTAAAAACCGGGATTGCATCGCTGCTTTCCAAAATCAAAAATGATGAGGAAAAACTTAATAAAGAAATCGAATCAGCCATGGCAAGTGCGGATAAGTGTAAAACAAAGAAAGACGCAGATAATATAAGAGATAAATATAAAAGATGCATAGCCCTTTCAACCAGAATTTCACTCTACTCAGTAAGTGCCGAGGCAAAGAATGAGAAACTGAATTCAATTATCGATAAAGCAAATGAGGCAAATTCAGCAATATCTACTGCAGAGAATCTGGCTGTTAAGGCAGTTGAAAAGGCGTCTTTAGTTGCAAGTATCAAAGAAAGTGCCCTGTCACAGATTGAAAGGGCTGAAGAACTCAAAAATATCCATCTGGCTAAACATAATTCACTACTTAACGAGATTGATATACTACGTAAGGGCTTTCCTGATGAACTCTTGCCTGCAAATGAAGAAAAGTTTAATGGATTAAGATCACTTGTATCGTCTTACAAAACACTTTCCTGTGACATCAATGCTTACGACCATCGGTCCTCGCTGAATTGGCAGGTAAAAGAGATGAACAGAGTTGTTTCACAAGTTAATAACTCTCTTAAAGGTGCTAAAAATGCATTATCACCTTGCCAGAATATAACCCCTGCAGACCAGGCTGTGGAATCCATCAAGGCATCAGCTACATGGGCCCTTTCTGCACTGGCTTTTGTTGAAAATCTTCCCCAGAAGGCTGATGCCTGTCTTGCCAGATTGGGGGATAAGGATGCACGAGATAGGATTTCGAGATTAAGGGATACAGAAACTAATCCAAATAAGCCAAAAGGAAAAGAGTCTACTACAGGTTCAGTACCTAATGTTAATGTAACAGATTCCTATGATAGAGGTAGAACAACAAGGTCAGTACAGGACTCTCAGCAGGCACAGGGTTCTGCTGGGGCTACTCAGGCAGAGAGGAACACTGCCACACAGGTACAACATGAGAGAGACAAAGGAAAGATAGATTCCCAGAGTCAAGCAGGTGGACATGCCATTTCGAGCAGTCAGAGAGAACATACCACTGCCCAGCAGACAGTACAGCAGGAGAGGCAGACCTCATTAGGGACAACGGTTGCAAGGGGTGTTGCGGGAGGACTCACTTCCGGGGTTGCCACAGGCATTGACAATTTAGCTGGTGGTGTGGGCAGAGGTGCAGGAGAGCAGGTTTCCAGAAACATAGGTATCAAACCCAACACTACTTCTCAGGGTTCTTCTACACCTTCAGGTTCATCAACCTCTTCTGGTGGAAGTAGCACTCAGGCAAGTACCCAGGCTATAGCATGCAACTCTACAGCCAAATCCGGAACAAATGCACCTGAAAGTGTTGCGGTAAATGTCGGTAAGGGTTCAGGGACTGTTCAGTTCTTCTACAACATGTTTAATGTAAAGGATCAGATGATTGTTTCCTATGGCGGGCAGACACTCTTTGATACAGGTTGCGTGAGCGGGTCTAAAACGGTTCCCCTGAATATTTCAGGTGCAAGTGATACAGTTGTCATAACAGTGAGGCCTGCATGCGAAGGGTCGAGCACCAGATGGGATCTCAGGATAGATTGTCCAAAACCATCATCTCCATAAGAATCTTATGAGCAAAGCAGTCTTTTACTTGGAGGAAGCATTACCAATTTCGTGATGGAATAAAAAAGTGATGGGATTCATTGGCTTAATATAGTCTTTTTGTCATGCTGAACTCGTTTCAGCATCTCGGATATAATCAAAGGGTTATGAGATCCTGAAACAAGTTCAGGATGACACTTAGAAGTGATTAGTTTGATTGTTTATCACGGAAAAAGTAATGCTTACTTACTTGTAGAAGAAGTTGACAACCCAGAGAAAAAGGTGTATTTTTAATATAAAAGATACCCTGCGAGGAAATAGATGATAGAGATTATCAATATATTCCACTCAGAGATTTTTTATTCTTCAAATTACCTGTCAACAAACAAACCTTATGGAGATTAAATAATGAAATGGATTAGACTTTTAATAATATCGAAAATTATCATTGCAATATTGTTTATTGCCTCCTGTGGCTCATCACCGAGAGTTGAGGACGAGGAGTTATTAGGTAGAGATGATGATGATAGGACAGGGAGGATAAGTATCTTTGTCAGTCCTTCTGCCCGTCAGAAGGTATATTCCAAGGTAGCAGTGATGCCTTTCCGTGCACCGGTAGAGCTTGTTGGTGCAAGCATCTCAGATATATTTACCACGGAGATCCTTAAGACCTATAAGTATCAACTTGTTGAGAGGGGTCAGATAGAGCAGGTTCTTGGAGAGCAAGCCTTGGGGCTTAAGGGGGTTACCGAGAGTGCCTTAGCGATGAAAGTGGGGAAGATATTGGGTGTACAGGGTGCGATTGTCGGGACTGTGCCTGAGTATGGGTCTAAGGCGTCCGGCCCTGCTGAACTTGCTTCCATAGGCATCAATGTTCGTATGATTGATGTGACGGATGGAACTATTGTCTGGAGTATTACTGATTCTGCCATTTCTGATAAGCCAATAAGTCTTTCTTCTTTTGCAAGGAGAATGATCGAGAATATGGTCAATCGTCTCCGCCGAGAATGGATAAAGGCAGGGGATACCCATGCAATAAACCTCCCTTCCCCTCAGATTCTAAATTCCTATGGAAAGCTCAGGAGAGCTGTTATAGAAATTTTACCCGATTCTCCTCAGACTATTGTGGAGTACAAAATCTTCCGTAGCCAATCGGAAAATGGGCCCTATCAAGAGATTGAGACCTTAGAAAATTCCAGATCCAAGAATATCCGTTTTGAAGACAAAAATCTCCTTGATGCAGAGGTTTACTATTATAAAATTGTCTCGATATCGAGGACAGGGATGACAGGTTCTCCTGCTGGTCCGATAAAAATAGCTACTGCGGGTCCGCCCGGTGCGGTAGCAGGTCTTTCAGCAGAATCAGGTCTTATAAGGAAGGTTGTCCTTAACTGGCAGTCTGCTACTGCATCTGTTACAAAGAATCGTTCCCGTTCCAGTGATGATGAGGACGAAGAATCTGATTCCGGGGCGGGTGATAAGAATATTAAGGGTTATCATATTTATCGTAGATCTCCTGGTGGTTCCTGGTCGAAGATAAAGACCATTGAGAGCAGTCATCAATCAACTTATACAGATGAAGGCTTAGGGGACGAGAAGACCTATCACTACCGTATTATGAAATTTAATGTCGTAGGAACAGAATCTCCTCCCTCGCAGGTCGCCATTGCCATCACAAAAGGTCCACCCTCTTCAATCAGAAACCTTACAGCCACGAGTGGACATGCAAGGAAGATTCCTTTATCATGGAGCCCTTCCATCGAACCTGAAGTTAAAGGCTATGCGATATACAGGGCAGATAAGGAGAGTGGTCCCTTCGAGATTCTGAGGGTTATTGAAGGCAGGGAACAGACACAGTATTCAGACGGAGGCAAAAAAGGTGATGAGGCTTCCCTTAAGGATGACGCCCGCTATTTTTACAAGATAAAGTCTGTGAATATAGTAGATGTACAGGGCGCAGATTCTCCAGTGGTATCAGCCATTACTAAAGCGGTTCCCCGACCTGTTACAGGTCTTACTGCAAGTCAGATAGAAGTCAAGCAGGTAACCCTCAACTGGAAACTAAATCAAGAGATAGATATCTCAAAATATGATGTGTTCCGCGGGGATGACCCGGGGAATGTGGATAAATTTATGCAAGATATACCAGCCACCCTTTCACATTTTACAGACAAAGACCTTAAGGACGGGATAAAATATTACTATAAGGTGCGTGCTGTTGATAAGGATGGCTTAACAGGCAAATTTTCTGAGGTTATTTCCTCTTCAACCAAATTAATTCCGAAAAAGCCCGAAGGGCTTAAGGCAAATATTGAAGGCAGTCAGATAAGGATTACCTGGCAACCAAACCCCGAGAAGGATATAGCCCGCTATGTGCTATTTAAGAAGGGATTTTTATCCTGGGATAAAGCAGGGGAATCTACTTCGACTTTTTTTTCTTACCTTGAAGAGTTAAAAAAAGGTAAGACCTTCACCTTCAGACTTACAGCCATTGACCTGAGTAATCTCGAAAGCGAGCCTTCAGAAGAAGTGAGCATTACGATACCGTAAGGAGGTTATTTTGCAAAAAATAGAGAGAGGTAAGTGGTCTAAGATTTTAGTATCCCTTATCGTTTTAGTCCTGTCTCTAAATCAATCTGTCTTTGGCAGGGAAAATACGCCTCGCTTTATGGTTCTGATTGATGAGAAGAGTCTTGGCTCTTACAATATAGCAGAGGCAGAGAAGGTAATTACAGAGTATCTAATATCAAAGGGGATTGATGTAGTTGATGCCGAGCTTATAAAGACAAATATTGATAGAGACAAGGCACTCCAGTCTATGATGGCTGGGCCGATGCCGGCTGCTGCCCTCGGTCTCCAATTTGGGGCAGAGGTTATTATCATCGGAAAGGCGATTGCAAAAGGTTCTGCAGAAAATATCAAAGACACCTCTTTCCGTTCCTATCAGGCAAGCGTAAGTCTTAAGGCGATAAGGACAGATACAGCCGAGGTGCTGGCTGTTGAGAGTAACGATGCAGCCAAGATTCATGTGGATGATGTGGCAGGTGGTGCATTGGCAATAAGAGAGGCGACAACCCCACTTATTACATCAATGATTCAGAAGGTAGTTGGCAGGTTGGGGGATCCTTCTAAAAGCGAGACCCAGAGGATACAGCTTGTGGTTGGTGATGTCCAGCAGGTCTGGCAGGTTGTAGCGCTCAAGAAATTGTTGCAGGAAAAGGTCAAGGGAATGAAGGATGTGATACAGAGGAGTTTCGTTTCAGGTATTGCGATATTTGATGTCCTATGCAGTTGTAATTCCCAGGGTTTGGCAGAGGAATTGACCCTATCTTAGCCGGGGCATTTTAGACTGAAGGTTCTCGGAATCACCCCTAATAAACTGGATATAAAACTTGTGGACACAGGGTCATAGAGTCTAAGGAGGTTGCCATGTTTTACAGAAAAGGAACCTTTCTATCAATTCTGGTATTAGTGACAGCACTGTTCATCGGATCTACTTATCCTGTAATCGCAACTGAAATTATTGAACCACGTTCTGGAAAGCTTCTTATAGAGGTTACTGACCTTAATATGCCTGCTGGTGCGATCAACCTGACTGTTACCCGAAGTTTTCAGGAAAAAGGTGGACAAGCAGGCCTTCTTGGGACGCATTGGCGACTCAACTGGGAGACCCGACTGATCATAGATAAGGTCACCAATACCATGTTGGTAGAAGATGGCCCAATAGAGGTAAGATTCACTGCAACAGCAAAGGCAAACGAATACCGTAACAACTTTGGTGAGCATCTTGTAGTAACGAAGGATGGGGCTATTCGCACAACGACGGATGGCTCTAAATATTTCTTTGATTCAGAGGGAAGACTTCTTTATCGCCAGGACCTGAACGGAAATAGAATTACCCTTAAGTATGGTAAGACAGGCAGGCTTATACGGATCGATGGCCCAAGGAAAAGCTTTTTAGAATTTTCTTTTGATAGAGATAGCCGTCTCACAAATATAAACTCCTCAAGGGGTGAGGTGGTCACATATACTTATGAAAAAGGGAAGTTGACATCTGTCGGGACCACTCGCAATTTACCG
>JACRGW010000172.1 GCA_016212195.1 Nitrospirota bacterium | reverse complement strand
TTTGAGGGGTTTATCATGATAGTTTTAGCCAATCTCGGCATGGAGGGAGGACTTGTTTTCTATAATTCCTTTCTCCCGCGAATAGCCCCTAAGGAATATCAGGGGCGGGTATCTTCCTGGGGATTCGGTGTAGGATATGCAGGCTCTATCCTCTCTCTCCTCCTCGCCTTCCCATTAGTAAAAGTAGGTGAATTCAGTGCCACAAGGCTTATGGTGGCTGTCTTCTTTATAATTTTCTCAATACCATCCTTTGTTTTTCTTCCATCAGATACGAAAGGCGGATTTTCACCTCTTCAGGCAGGTATTACAGGTTTCATACATATCATCAAGACCTTGAAAGAAATATGGAGCAAAAGGGAGCCGAGAAAGTTTTTAATTTCTTACCTCATATACGAGGATGGAGTAAATACGGTGGTTGTATTCTCAAGTATATTCGCTGCTGTAACCCTTGGGTTTAAACCACAAGAGCTGATAGTCCTCTATTTAATCGTCCAGGTATCAGCCCTTCTCGGTGCATTTATTATGGCAAAGCCAACTGATACATTGGGACCTAAGAAGGTAATTATACTCGCCCTTCTTATCTGGACATCGGTAGCAGCTATAGCCTTCTTTATTCAGACAAAGGCAGAGTTCTGGTTACTGGCATGTTTTGCAGGGCTTGGGCTTGGGACAGTCCAGGCAGCATCCCGTGCCTTCTACACACAATTTATCCCTGAAGGGAAAGAAGCAGAGTATTTCGGGGTCTATTCCCTTATTGGGAAGTCCTCTGCTATAGCAGGGCCCATCCTGTTCGGTCAGGTTTCTGCTACCTTCAGTAGCCAGAGACCTGCAATTCTCTCACTGGTTGCCTTCTTCCTCATAGGCATGATAATCCTCAGGTTTGTTAAAGGAGGCGAACCAAATGTGAAGCTCCCCGACTAAATGAAGCACTATTAGATAGTGCTTTCATAAAAGTCGAGGCATCCATGTAATCAAGGTCCATTAAATTTTATTGCCTTCTTGAAATATAAAAGCCTATTTGTTAGTATGATAAAGTGAATAATTCATCATCCCTATCTAAGGCAAACATACTGAACAGAATAATAGCTAAAACTCTGGACTTTAT
Source organism: Nitrospirota bacterium (assembly GCA_016212195.1). GTDB lineage: Bacteria > Nitrospirota > Thermodesulfovibrionia > JACRGW01 > JACRGW01 > JACRGW01. The sequence continues at coordinate 1,772 of JACRGW010000172.1, read as the reverse complement.
CATTGTGGGGACATTATTTGAAATAATACCAAAGATGGGTTATTTTGCCGGGATGGTTTATCTCCTCATATGCGATGGGTTGTTTGAGGGGAGAAGTGTAGGAAAACGCATAATCGGGCTTAAGGTTATTCTTCATGAGACAACACAGGCATGCACCTTCAGGGAATCAGTAATGAGGAACCTCCCTTTAGCCATTGGATACATTCTTATTGTAGTGCCTTTTATAGGCTTTCTCTTCTCTATAATTATATTACTCTTTGAAAGCCTTCTTATGATAGGTAGTGAAAAAGGCATGAGACTCGGCGATGAAATTGCAAAGACACAAGTCATAGACGAAGTGAAGAGTTAAAAATTGTTGTGGCTTCTAATTTTTCACTCTTCACTTTTAATTTTTAACTTAGCGAAAAGGAGGTTAAATGTTTCAAAATATCCTCGGATGGTTTTCAAATGACCTTGCTATAGACCTTGGTACAGCTAATACACTTGTATTCGTGAAGGGTAAGGGTATTGTTTGCAATGAACCATCTGTTGTGGCTGTCCAAAGAGAAACAGGCAGGGTTATAGCAGTTGGCTTAGAGGCACAAAGAATGTTGGGTAAGACTCCTGCAAATATAATAGCAATGAGGCCATTAAAAGATGGTGTAATAGCGGATTTTGATAAAACAGGTGAGATGCTTAAATACTTTATAAGGAAAGCCCACAACCGAAGAAGTTTCGTATCTCCAAGGGTTGTTATAGGGGTTCCCTCTGGCATAACACAGGTTGAACAAAGGGCTGTAAAAGACGCAGCAGAGACTTCAGGTGCACGTGAAATCTATCTCATAGGGGAACCCATGGCTGCAGCAATAGGAGTGGGACTTCCGATAGGAGAGCCTACAGGTAATATGATAGTTGATATTGGTGGGGGGACTACTGATGTCGCAGTTATATCCTTACACGGAATTGTATACAGTAGGGCAGTAAGGGTTGGTGGTGATAAGATGGATGAGGCAATAGTGAATTATATAAAAAATAAGGCAAAGACCCTTATCGGGGACAGAACAGCTGAACAAATTAAAAGACAGATAGGCTCTGCATTTGTGGTTGACAATGACAACAGAAGTATGGAAATAAAAGGAAGGGACCTTGTTTCAGGCATCCCTAAGCCTATTACGATATTTGAAGACGAAATAAGGGAGGCAATAACTGAACCTGTCATGACAATTGTAAATACAATAAATACAGCCCTTGAAAATACCCCTCCTGAGTTAGCAGCGGATATAGTTGACAAAGGGATGGTGCTTGCTGGAGGTGGTGCCCTCTTAAGGGGGTTGGATTTACTTTTAAAACATACAACAGGTCTCCCCGTAATTATTGCTGAAGACCCCCTCTCTGCAGTAGTAAATGGTGTTGGAAAGATTCTGGATGAACTGGATATCCTTAAAAAAATCTCACTGAGCATGAGTTAAACCATAGATGTCTTTTAAAAAAAAGACTTCTTTTGTATTTGTAGTCCTTATTGTTCTCACTCTTACAATCTTCACATACCAGAGTATAAGAGGTGGTGAAGACACTTCTGTATTTGATTCCTTTATATATCCACTGAAGATTCTTGAACGTGGTGTATCTTCACTTTTCAAAGACGTTAAAGGTCTTATTAATAGATATATCCTGATTACACAGAAGGAAGGGGAAAATAAAAGGCTCCTGTCAAAACTAAAGGAACTTGAGCAGGAAAGGAATAAGTTTATAGAGGCCCTCTCTGAGAACAAAAGGCTCAGAGATATACTTGA
>JACRGW010000178.1 GCA_016212195.1 Nitrospirota bacterium | reverse complement strand
TATGTAACGGACGATCTATCTTCACCTTTCAGGTATCTTGGGACTCAGGCCTGTGGCGTTACATGTAGTTTTGATCTAAGTGGTAGTGGTTATTCAAAGATAAGATATGTAATGGTTAAGGACATGACATTATCTGACTGTTATGAAACACCTGGTCCAGATATAGACGCAGTGGAGGCATTAAATTATAAATGAATCCTGTTAGAGATAAATCTCTAAGCAGGATGAAGAAGAGGATATGCGTTGTCACTTCTTACCTGCCCTTTGTATATGGTGGCAATGAGATCCTCGCAGAAACCCTGGCCAAGAAGTTAAGAGAGTCAGGATACGAGAGCTGGGTTGCCTATGTCCCTCAGAATCCTTTCGGGAAGCAGATCTCTGCCTATCTTTCAGCGCGTTTTACGGATCTCCGGTTCAAAGGCTGCAGTAATGAGATAGACCAGATCATCTCGCTGAAGTTCCCTGCCTATGCAGTAAAACATAAAAATCACGTATGCTGGATAAGCCACAGGATGAGGGAATATTACGACCTCTGGGATGAATTCTCGTCATCGCTGCCATCGGCTGCTTACAGGGTTAAAGAGAGAATAAGGCGTTTTGCTATCCATAAGATAGACGAGCATTTCCTTAAAGGCATTAAAAGGGTGTATTCGATTTCGGAGAATGCGAGCATGAGGCTGAAGAAGTGGGGGGGGATTCATACGGAAGTAGTCTATCCCCCGCCGAGGGATATGAATTATCGGAGCGGCCCCTATGAAAACTTTATTATCTCCGTCTCCCGCCTCACAAAACATAAACGGCACCATCTTTTCATAGATGCCTTCAGGTCCATCAGAAATCAGAGCATAAAGGGATACATAATAGGCGAGGGAGAGGAGAGGAAGAGCCTTGAAAAGAGGATAGAAACGGCAGGGCTCAAGGACAGGGTCTTTCTTCTCGGCTACTTGAATGACGAAGAACTGGAGAGGTATTATTCAAGCTGTCTCGCTGTTTTTTTTGGCCCCTACGATGAAGAACTCGGCTTTATTACACTCGAGGCAATGAAATTCGGCAGGCCTGTCATTACATGCGACGATAGCGGCGGCCCTTTGGAGTTTGTGAAAGACAGAGAAAACGGATTTGTAGTGAACCCTGAACCTTCGGAGATTGCAGATAGAATAGAATATCTTTCATCAAATGAAGGTCTTGCAGAAAGCATGGGAAAAAGTGCATTCGAAAGGATGAACGATATTACATGGGAAAAGGTGATAGATAAACTGGTGATAATATGAGGATAGGTATTGACATCCGTCCTATAGTGTCCAAAGGTACAGGAGTGGGATCTTACACACTTAATCTGATAAAAAACATTGGAGCGATTGACTATAAAAACAGTTATATACTTTTCTCTAATTCATTTAAGGACAGGGTTTCGCTTGACTCACTCAATCTACCATCTAACTTTAAATCGAAAGATTTCAAAGTTCCAAACCAAATCCTGAGAACTCTATGGAACTACCTCTACTACCCGCCAATGGAAGCCTTTACAGGGGATGTTGATATTTTCCATTCACCCCACAGCATACCAATTCCTGTGAGAAAAGCAAAATTGATAGTAACCATACACGATCTTTTCTTTCTGAAACACCCCGATATAGTCGATTGGGATGTCAGAAAAGACCATAAAAGACTAACAAATGCTTATCTATCTAAAGTCAGGAAAATAATAACGGTCTCCAACAATTCAAAGAAAGATATATTAGAACTTCTTGATGTAAATCCTGATATTATAACTGTTATCTATGAAGGAGTCGATAATATATTCAGGGTTATAAACGACAGGGCTTCCCTTGATAATATCAGGAAAAAATACAAATTGCCCCAAGAATTTATCCTTTTCATAGGTACCGTTTCTCCACGAAAAAACCCAAATGGTATTATCGAGGCGATTTCGATTCTTAGGAAAAGAGGTTTAAGGGATATCTTTCTTATTATGGTAGGCCCTAAAGGATGGAGGGCTGACGAAACCTTTCGACTTATTTCGGAAAATAATCTTGATGAATCAGTGAAACACTTAGGTTATGTGCCTTACGAGGACATGCCATACATATATAATATTTCGAGACTACTTGTATATCCATCACTTTATGAAGGTTTCGGATTGCCACCTCTCGAAGCGATGGCATGTGGAATCCCTGTAATTTCTTCTAATATATCCTCTATGCCTGAAATCCTTGGAGACTCTGCTTTACTTATAGATCCTTACAACACTTATGAAATTGCAGACTCGATAGAAAAACTTCTTTTTAATTAATCCCTCAGAAATACATTTATTGAAAAGGGGAAAGAGAGAACACACTTATATTCCTGGGAGAATACTGCTAAAAAAGTTCTTGAAGTCTATAATGAAGTAGTAGAAGAAAATGAATAGGCC
>JACRGW010000174.1 GCA_016212195.1 Nitrospirota bacterium | reverse complement strand
TACTATTGTGCCATCCTCTTCAAGGGTCATTGTGGATGGAAGGACTATATCCGCTATCTTTGCAAGTCCTGTAAGGTGCGAGGCCTGGACAATAAGGAAATCGGTTTTCGGCCTTTCTTTCTCAGGGATGTTACCGATAACATAAAGGGTTTTCAAATTTCCACGAAGCATTTCTTCGTATGTCTTTCCACCCTTTCCAGGAACGAGTCCCATAGAGATTACACCCTTCAAATTACCTTCCAGTCCTATCGCAACTGCCTGAGAAGGCTTTAGAGATGCAACGATATTTGCATAGTATGGTGAGAGAAGAACAACTGGATTCTTCGCCGCAGAATATAGTTCTTTTACCTTTTCTATTTCTTCAGGACTTACTTTCAGAGAGGCAATTGAATCAAGCCCTGTCTCCTTTGAATTAACGACTATTAGTTTCGCGCCCCTTTCGATCTTCTTCCTTATCTGTGCATCTATTGCAGGAAGAAGGCGACTCCACTGAGATGGGTCAAGCCCTGCAAGGACTATAAGGTCTGCGCCCTCGATATCAGCCTTTCCCGGGAGGAAAACGATTGGGTCCTCCGAATAAAGGCGTGCAGTGGTATCTATATTCTCTGTACTGATAATATCCCTCGCAAAGTTGGAGAGGATAAAGGCAGATTCATTCGTGATGCCTGCTGTACTTATGAAGCCTACTGAATTTCCTGCTTTCTTAAATTTTTCTGCCACAATACCGAGGGCATCTTCCCAGGATGTCTCGACAAGCTCACTGTTAACCCTCTTCATCGGGTTATACAATCTACCCTCACCAGTAATGGAATCAAAACCGAACCTTCCGGTTGCACAGATGTAGTATGAAACCTTCTCTTTTCCTGACCCTGCATTTATCTTTGCAACCATATTTTCCTTAACGCTCACCTTCAGCTCACAGTCGCATCCACAGTAGAGACAGACAGAGTTAAAAGTTTCGTACTGCCATTCCCTGCCTTTTCTCCACCTGTCAGCCTCGATGATTGCATTAACAGGACAGACATCGATACAGCTTCCGCAGAACGTACAGCCTGATTCGTGAAGGGGCTGGTCGCTTCCTGCAATAACCCTCATCCCTACACCTCTACCCTTGAAGTCAAGGACATTTGTACCCTGGTGTTTACAGATCCTTATGCATTTAGAGCAAAGGATACAATAGTCAGGGTCAAGCCTTATAAAGGGATTTTTATCATCAGCACCGAAGGCAAAATTCTTCCTTGCAAATGTAGATTCCTTAACCTCTAAGTCATAGGCATACTTCATCAGATTACATTCACTCGCCTTTGTGCAGGTCATGCAGTCAAGGGGGTGCATTGAGACGATAAGGTCTGTAACGAACTTCCTTATCTCCTTAACGCGCTCTGTATCAGTCTGTATACTCATCCCCTCTTTGGCTTTCAATGTACAGGCAGTCATAGGTGCCTTCATTCCCTCGATCTCAACAAGGCACATCCTGCAGGCACCTATGCCCTTCAATCCTTTCAGATAGCAGAGGTTAGGTATATGGAAGCCTGTAGACTCAGCGGCATCTATAAGATTGGCTCCTTCCTCAGCCTTTACCTCTTTTCCGTTTATCTTCATCGTAATGAGTTTTGCCATTTTATTCCTCCTTAAATTCCTACTAAACCTTAACCTCAGCCTTTATATCTATTATCTCAATTGCATCATAGGGGCATGCTGTAAGGCAATCACCACACTTGGGACATCTCTTTTGTCTTATCTCATAGGGCAGATAGCCACTCAGGTAAGGTTTTTTCTTTTCTCCGATGATCGCATCATACCTGCATGCCTCTTTGCATAAATCACACATTATGCACTTCTCAGGGATAACCCTGTATTCAATGAAGGCAAGACATTCCCTGTCAGGACATCTGCCTTCGATATGCTCGGTGTATACACCTGTGTCCATCCATTCAAGGATGAATTTTGCCGTGTCTTTTCCCTTCTTGCACATCGAACCTTCGAGCATCTGGTTTGCTATCCTTCTCAGAATCTGGAGGTCATTCTCTGTACCAATTCCTTTAGTAAGATTTTCGAGGCGGACCTTCGTCTCGTAACTTCCCATTTCGCAGGGAAAACATTTTGAACACATCGGCCCTGCAAGGAACTCCTCGATATAATAGAGTGCCTTGTTGACAGGGCATTTCTTCTCCTCTGCCTCCCTCTTTATGTCCTCGACCTTCTTTTCTTTTTCTTCTTCCATCATTTCTTAAAATGAGCTGTCATTCTGAATTTATTTCAGAATCTCGAGACATCTAAAGTTAAGAGACCCTGAAACAAGTTCAGGGTGACAAACCTATGCTTTTTTAGCCTCAGCCTTAACCGTAGTCTCAACTTTTTCTATCTTCACAGCATTAATGGGACAGGCAATATAACAGGCCTTGCATTTTGTGCAGTAGTCCTGGTCTATAAAATAACTGTCCCTCGTCACCTTTACAGCATCATAGGCACAGGCCTTCTCACACAAACCGCAGAGGAAACATTCACTCTGTTCTATCCTGAATACACCGAGACCTTTACAGGCCTTTGCACGGCAGTATTTATCATAAATATGTTCTTCGTATTCCTCCCTGAAATATCTTATAGTAGAAAGAATCGGATTGGGTGCACCCTGTCCGAGCCCGCAGAGCGAACCCTTATTGATATTTTTGCCCATCTCGAGGAGCCTTTCGATATCACCTGACTTTCCCTTACCTGATGTTATGTCCTCCAGTATCTGGAGCATACGGTAGGTACCGACCCTGCAGGGCGGACACTTACCGCAGGACTCTCTTTGTGTGAAAGAGAGGAAATATTTTGCTATGTCAACCATGCAGTTATCTTCGTCAATAACCACCAAACCTCCAGAACCCATCATTGAGCCTGCAGCTTTAAGGGAATCAAAGTCAACGGGTAAATCGAGATGCTCCTCTGATAGACAGCCTCCTGAAGGACCGCCGGTCTGCACGGCCTTGAACCTCTTTTTATTCCTGATACCGCCACCGATGTCGTATATAACTTCTCTAAGAGTTATACCCATCGGCACTTCGATAAGGCC
>JACRGW010000177.1 GCA_016212195.1 Nitrospirota bacterium | reverse complement strand
TGCCATAATTTTTTCTGGTCGGAAGCAAGCATCCATTCATCAGAAAAATTCTTGCGTAAAGTCCTTACACGCCATAGTGCCCAGATGATTAGGAGTGTCAGAAAAAATACATGCAGGTAACCTGAGTGGATCGGCCTTACCCTTATTACAAACTCCCATATATGGCGAGGGGCCAAGACCGTAAATAAAAGCAGGACAAGAATGAATCCCCGAATAATACTGTAAGGCAAGGGCGAACCCTTATTCCCGGCGATAGGATTGACTATGAACTGGTAGGGACTTAAATGATAGAGAGTCAAAATAAAAAGCCAGATAATCCCATATAAAAAATAATAGGGATAATTGTAGAGTGATAGTCCCAGAAGAATCCCGGAGCATACTGCCCAGCGAAGGCGGCGGGTCTTTATAAGATGGATGGAAGAGAGTATAAAGAAAACAAAGGTATAGAGTTCGAGAAGACAAACAGTCTTATAGTAACTGACCAATGTGGGTGAGTGGGCAAAGGCAGTAGCCCCTACAAAGGACAACCATGGCATTCTTGTAAGATAAAGGATCAGCACATAGGCAGCCACTGAGTTGGCAAAGAAGGTCATCCATACAAGAAGGTTATGAAAGGTAATCAGGGGCATAAAAGGGCGTAAGGGTGTGTAAAATAGGCCGTCCATAAAGGTATAGGTATGCTGGACGAGGTTCTGGCCTAAGGGGAAGAAGATATAATTATTATAAAAAGGATTGATCTTTAAATCTGAGAGTGCATAAGCTGTCCACCACTCATTAATGGGGTATTCCGCTGTATCCATCACATCTCCAGGGATATGTGTAGAAATATGTGGTAAGACATAAAGAATACGGACAGGGGATAATGAAAATAAAAGGACGACTATCAAAAGGTGAATTCGCCAGTCTGACTTAGGACTTTCCGCAGGATCCTGTGGACCGGTATCTTTAATAGCAGGGGTCTCTTCTAAACTCATCGAAGGATCCTGTCATTTCCACTATTTAAACTCTCTGGGCTATACAGATAAGAGAAGAACCATAGGGAAACTCTATCCACCTGAGAAGCAGGGACTCAACCCTGAGCACAGTAAGGAGAAGGATGTTCAATAAGGGATTCACCCTGTGGAGGTCAGACCTGGAATCTCCTTTATCTGTATATCGCTTAAAAAACCTTACTGCAGCAACAATCGGGAATAGAAAGAAGTTTGTATATGATATACGCCTTACCGAAAATCCTGCCCTGTTTACCTTCTCGACCATCTCTTTTTTTGTATAACGATGCCTTGCATGTGTTGCCCTATCATGAGAACTTCTAAGGAAACCTAAGGCAGAATCTGTTACAAGTAGATACCCTCCCTTTCTGCAGACCCTTCGTAACTCACTCAGTGCCTGCGCGTCGTCGGTAATATCCCTGTGATAAAGCAGGTCAAATGCTGTGACCAGTGAGAACGATCCGTCTTTAAAAGGCAGATAAAGTGCAGAGGCCTGACATAGACATAGGCCTTTCCCGCATTTATCCTTTGAGTATCTCAAGGCGTTAAGATTCAGGTCAACACCTGAGACATCCCCGTAATTTTTGAGAAGTCCCTGCATTCCCCCTGTACCACAGCCTACATCAAGGACCCTCTGTCCTTTATCAAGGTTAAAGTAAAGATCAAGATATCTCTTCACCAGTGCCCTTTTCCCCAGAAACCACCAGTGGGTATCTTCAAGAACATACATCCTTTCATATTCTTCAGGTTCCATAATATTAAGAATTAATGATTTATTCCAGATTATGCAAGGTCATCCAATATCTCTTTTAAAGTAGTTGCAGTATATTCAATCTCCTCCTTCTTGAGGGTAAGACCTGAAGGCAGATAAAAACCGTACTCATATAACCTTCTGCTCACAGGCAAATCCTGTTCTCTGTACCAGGGGAATTTCTTGAATGCAGGCTGCAGGTGAAGGGGGTAGAAGAATGGCCTTGTCTGCACATTCCTCTCTGCCAGTCTTTTCATGACCTCCTCTGCCTTTATCTTTAACCTCTCATTTAACACTATCCCATACATCCAGTAGGTATTCCTTGCCCATTCTTTTTCAACCGGAAGTTTTATCAATCCCTTTTCCTCAAGTTCCTTTAAAAGCATTGTGTACCTTTTACCAATCTCTATCTTTCTCTTCACATGCTCTTCTATCCTCTCGGTCTGGGCAAGACCTATGGCTGCCTGGATGTTAGTCAGCCTGAAATTAAAACCGAGTTCATAATGGATAAACCTTTTCTCCGGTACAAAGGCAAGATTCTTTAGCCTTTTGAGTCTCTCTGCAATCCTGCTATCATCGGTAAGGCACATACCGCCCTCGCCAGTTGTTATCGCCTTATTTGCATAAAAGCTCACACAGCTTATATCCCCGAAACTGCCGCACCTTTTCCTTTTGTATTCCGAGCCTATCGCCTCTGCAAAATCTTCAATTATATGGAGCTTGAATCTATCTGCAATCTTTAATACCTCATCCATATCTACAGGATGGCCATATATGTGTACAGGCATTATCGCCTTTGTCTTCTCTGTTATTTTCCCCTCTATCTTAAATACATCCATATTCCATGTCTCTTCTTCAGAGTCTATAAAAACAGGGATGAGATTGTTGTAGATACAGGCAAGGGCGCAGGAGATAATCGTAAAAGAAGGAATTATAACTTTACTTCCCGCAGGTAAATCCATTGCCTTTAATGCTAAGATCAGGGCGTTAGTTCCGTTATTTACTGCTACCCCATATTTCCGTCCGATGTAACCTGCAAACCTCTCTTCAAAGGCCTTAATGAATTTTCCCTCGGAGGAGATCCATCCTGTTTTAATCGCCTCATTGACATATTCAATCTCTTTCTCTCCGATATAGGGTTCGTTGACAGGAATCATTTACTCCCTTCCACTCCATCAAATCTCACTTTATCATCTTCCCCTATATATGGTCCCTGTTTAACCTCTACCATTATGGTATCTTCAAGGAATTCAAAACCATGCCCCCCTCCGCAGAGCAGAATAACATCACCACTTCCTATTTCTTCTGACCCTGAATATTTCTGCTCTTTGTTATAAAAGTTTACCCTGACCTTCCCTTTCTTTATACAGAGGACTTCCTGTGTATAGAGGATTTCTCTCTTGCTTATCTGGTGTCTGTGCGGTTTAATTATATCGCCCTTTTTATGAGGCAGGAAACCGAGCTGCTGGGAAAAACTGTTCGGGGTAAAAAAACCAATGGAATCGCTTCTGTAGTTATCCCTCAGAATTACACAATATAGTTCACCTTCATAATATATATATTCAAGCCCCTTCTCTTTAATCTCTTTTACCATTTATTACCTCACTGTCACAGATTACACTGATTTCTAAAACATGATTACGCAGATTTAAGAAATCTGAGTAATCTTTATTCTAATCTGTGTAATCATAAATTTATTACCTCATCTCAGGATTGCCACAAACATCCCCGCCATTATGATACTATAAATAATGATAAATGGTTTATCCTTCAAAAGCCTTGGATAAAACTCATCTGATACCTTCATCTGATTCTGGTCTACCACCCTGAAGGCAAGGTCACCTCCAGTACCCTCCCCATCGGAGAACATCTCCCCGCCATGATAGACATCTTTACTGCTGTATTTGATAAAAAGAGAGTGTTCCTTTACAGGTGTAGAGGCATATACTTTTATCGCATATCTTCCCCCCTTCTCTACATGAAGCCCCTTAAAAGGGACAGGTATCCAACTGTCACCGCTCAGGTCTCTGGTCTTTATTATATTCTTTGCAACAACATTGCCGTTCCCATCGAGTATCTCGACATCTATATCATATCTTTTCTGATAGGGGATATCTACCATTCTTGTATCAATCAGGATCTTCCTGATCTCTTTCCCCTCTGCCAGGAATGTCTGCATAACAGGCCTGCTGTCCAAACCTACTACTGTATCAAAAGACTGTTGTACTACCTTCTCAGACCGTACCTTGAAGGGATAAAAAATAACAGCCGTAACCCCTATTAATGACAGCACAAGAATAAGTTTTGACCTGAATCCCAGACCTATCTTTACAGGATTATTTATATAAGCCGAGGTCTTTCTCATAAGGGTAACGATGATAAGGAATATAAGGATGCCGCTCAGGGTACTTCTCGAAATATTCACGAACTGCTGGCTGTTATAAAAGAGACCGATCATGTCGAATAAAGACCTCTGGGCCCAGGTGAATACCGGGGCCATAAGCTTAAAATATTCCAATTCGAATTTCCACTGTAGTATAGTGAGAAAGAAAAAAATATAGAGGTATTTGAGGAGGTGTGTGTAACCCCTTTCTACGGAAACAATGATTATAAAGGGAATAATCCATAGAAACCACTGAGGATGAAAGTTTACGACAATAAATAATATTGCAAAGAGTATAAGATTTACTTCTATAAGGTTTAGTTTCCTCTCTTTATCTTTTATGACATACCATAAAAAGAGAAGCGCATAGCATAGCATGAAGATATATGTCGTATCCTTTGACCCCCAGGGCGTGAAGTTCAGTGCAAATAACCTATCGCTATGATGTGAGAAAAGGATCTGAGTCCTGAAGGGCTCATAACCGACAAAAGGGAGAATGCCGAGGAAAAGTACACCTATGCCTATAAGGAAAGCGATTATCTTCTTCCGTCCCGTCAGTCCTGGCGAAAAGGAGAGAAAGGGCAGCGCAAACATTGGAATTGTTTTAATGAGACCGCCAAGGCCGAGCAGAACAGAGCCGGAATAGGGTTTTTTGTATCTCTCTGCCAGATATACTCCGGAGAAAGTAAAAAATGTCATCATTACATCTATCTGTCCGAATATGTAGCTCGTAAATATCACTACGGGGTTAAGCCACCAGAGCTTAAAGGCAAAGGCAGCCCTGTCTTTTTGCTCAAATGAGGTCGCATCATCTCTATCTTTGAAATATTTATAGAGCAGCCATCCTATTGCGATATCAAAAATGAGATAAGGAACCTTTGCAAGGAAGACCGCCCTGAAGGCGTAATAGCCCTCAAGCCATTTTTCACCATCGAACCCGGGCAGAAGCGGAAGAAATAACCAGTGAAAAGTTCCGAGGATGACAAATCCGAACGGGAAGTATCCCCAGGCATCCTCTATCGTAAAAATCGGATAGCCAGCAATTGTAAGCGGACCGCTGGCCAGTCTCTCTCCGAGGTATCTATATACATTGAAATGTCCTGTAGCGAATATATGGGATACATAGTTAATGTTTCCTACATCCTGCAGAAACCCGGTGAAGGGCATGAAGAGGAATCTCAGGAAAAGGCCGAAAAGAAATATCTTTTTTATGTCTGTGTCAAACTTCAAGTTATCCTCCCCTGTTTTCTCATCTTCCTCAACCTGAGAACCATGAGGAGCGTTTCAAGAAGGGCCAGAAAATCGAGTTTTGTTGAACCGTGCTTTCTGTCAACAAACCTTACGGGAACCTCTTTTATCTTAAAGCCCTTTAGATTAATCTTATATAACATCTCGAGGACTATCGATGGCCCTATGGATATAATCTCCTCAAGATCTATTGCCTCAAGAACCTTCCTCCTGAAAAGCCTGAAACCGAGAGACGGGTCTTTGACATCCACTCCGAGGAGCACCCTGGCGTAAATGCTCGCAAACCGTGAAACAAGGTTTCTGAATGGTCCCCGGTCGCTGTCGCTTCCGCCCTTGATGAATCTCGATGCGGTAACGACATCGCATGATTCAATCTCCCTGAGCATATCCTTTATATACCTGGGGTCATGAGAAAAATCGCCGTCCATCTCGGCTATATAATCAGCGCCCTCTCTTATACAATACATAAGCCCATCGACACCGGCATATCCCCTTCCTCTCTTCTTCATCCTCCTGAGAAGGTAGACCCTTGGGTCTTCCCGGGATATCCTCTCGGCTATCTCCCAGGTGCCGTCAGGTGAGTTGTCGTCTACAACAAGAACAGAGATGTCTTCTATGCCGAGATTGAATATATCCTTAATAAGTGGCTCGATATTCTCCCTTTCATTATAAGTTGGTATCATTACAATGGTCTTCATTTTTTACACAAAATCGAGCTGTCTGAGGTTATCATCATAAATAAAAGGTTTCATTAAATTATTAAATTTAATCCACCTGCAATCCATACGATTGCATTCTTCTATCCTCGTATTATTAGCCACATCCCAATGTCTCTTACCGAACCATATATCCTTTATTGATTTTTCGTATATATTTCCTATCCTATGCTCAGACTTCCTCCTAAGGTAATAGCAGCATAGGTAGACATCACCGAAGGCGTCTATGAAGATATGGTTTATATGCATGAAGCATCTGACATTCAGAACCAGATTTCTGAAATTACGAAGAATATCTATTGAATCGGAATATTTTTCCTTCAATTCGACAAACCTGTCTTCTATACCCTTCTCGACTTGAGAGGTGACATATAAATCATCGAAAAGCGAAACCTTCTTGAACTGGACGCTATCAACCCCGAGGTCTATGCTCCTCTTTATGAAATCCTCCACCTCCCTGTAATTGAACTTCGTAAGAAGGGCCTTGGAACCGATGATTATATTAGATTTATTTTTATGTTTAAGCTTCACGAGCTTCTTGAGGTTGTCTACGACCGTAGAGAAAGAGCAATTCGAGCTCTTCGGCCTTCTTATGAGATTATATTTTTCTTCGTTATAGGTGTCCAAACTTATTCTTATGTAGGAACAACAATCAACTATGGCCTCGAGGAGTTTATCTTTTTTCAGGGCAAGGTTTGTAAAAAGTCCTACGACTATATTCTTTTCATGGCAGTAATTTAAAATCCTGTCAAGGGCCGGGTGCAAGGTAGGCTCACCGCCTCCACAAAAGTCTATGGACCGTACACCAAGTTCATATACCTCATCGATATTTTTCAATACCCTCTCTGTAGGCATTATTATCCGTCTCTGGTTCTCCTCGTTGTACTCGCAATATTGACAGTTCTGATTGCAGCTGCTTGTTATATACATATTACTGAAGCGGGGTGCAGGCATCTTCTGATCTCGTATAAACATCTTTGCCCTTTCGTAATCAACCAGTATCTTGTATTCAAATGCCTTCCAGAAAGTATCCGAATAATTCATTTTTTATAATTACCTCCTTACTAAACTAAAACTCGGAAAGAATAATCTAAACAGCCCAAAAGGTCAATACAGTTAAACGCCAAAATATTCATAACATTTCTAATCCTGGATTTTAACCGCCGTCTCTGCGTTTCTTCTTAAGATTTCAGCACAGGCATCAAATACAATGGCCGGACTGATGGATTTCGAACACCTCATATCGTCGCAGGACCCTCTGTAACAGGGGGCGCATTCCACATCGGCAACGATCTTTATCCCCCTTCCGTAAAGGTCGAGTTCCTGGGCGCAGGTAGATGTGAATATTGCAACTGTCGGCACCCCGAGACCTATTGCAAAATGGAGGGCAAGGGTGTCGCCTGTCACAAGCAGGTCGCACATCGAGACGATTGCTGCGAAATGAGTAAGGCTGTGGTTTGTTCCGATGTTAATGGGTTTTGTTTCTGAATGATCGAGTATCTCCCTGTTCCTTATCTCCTCCTCAGTACCACCTAAGAGTATCACCTTTGCCCCGAGGTTTTCCGAGAGCATATCCGAAAGTCCTGCAAATCCCTCGATCGTCCATCGTTTCGTAGCAAATACAACACCACTGCCTGTATTCAGGCCTATCTTTATATCGTCCTTCCTTATACCTTTCTCATTAAAAACAGATTCCGCATAGGCCAAGTCATTCTCATTAAGATTGATAATGTAAGGCTCACCTTTATATCTCAATCCAACCGTCTTAAAAATAATCTCCTGATAGGTCTTCTCGTTCTTCCTGAACTTCAGGTCATCGGAGATACCCAGTCTGAAGGCATAATCTGCCAAGTCGTTTATGGGGCATATCGTCCCGAATGGACTGATACCGAATCCATATTTCTCCTTAGCCTTTGTTAGCGACGCGAGGAGACATGCACTAACCGCCTTCTCAAGGTTTATAAGGAGATCGAACTCCTCAATCTGGAATCTTAGGGCGAT
>JACRGW010000171.1 GCA_016212195.1 Nitrospirota bacterium | reverse complement strand
GATAATAAGTCTAAACTGTTTAATTCATCGAGGTGAATGATTGGGCCAGCATCACAGATGGCAACAGTTTTGCTGTCATTCTTTGCCATACAGTCCCCATTCGACATCTTCCTTGATAAACTTTTCCATCAATTCAACCTTGTGGGTATCCAGGAATCGCCGCAGGGCCTCTAAAATTATATCGTCTTCGTTCTTGAACCAGCCTTTATCTACGAGAGATTTTACTTCCTGATAAACATGGTCGGGCAATTCTGTGCAAATTGACTTCATAAAACCTCCCTTAATTACAGTTTTTACTGTGTTCTTTTGACTATTCTATCTTCAATATAGTAGTAGAAATTTGTATAAACAATTAGCCTATCTCCCACCCCACCATTGCGCATATCCCATAATAAAGAACCCACATCCTACCCATCCCAACAAATCGGGATGTTATTTGGTAAAATGGGGGTATGCCAAAATTTATTAGTATTATAAGCCAAAATTTAGCTTTTTTATAGTAAAAATTCAGCCGACCTTTCAATGCTCTCTGCGGTAAGCTGAACTTTTACCTTATTTCTTAGCCCGGTGGGACGGTCTCTTTTGGCATTATCCTTATATCTATTGTCATGCCCAGCTTAAAAGGGGGTTTCTCTCTCAGTTTTATTTTTACCTGAATAACCTTCATATCAAGATTTTTGGCAGGATTGTTCGGCCTTATCTTCCTGACACCAACATAGTCAGAGATCTCCTGAACCTCTCCTTTGAAGATCCTCCCTGGATAGGTATCTGATGTCACCTCTACAGAGTCTCCAATCTGAATCCTCCCTATATCTGTCTCATCCACCTCTGCGTTTATCCTTATCCTTTCCATATCAGCAACGGCAACCAGAGGGGTCTCTTTGTTTATTATCTCTCCTTTTTCAAGATATTTGTGGATAACCTTTCCAGAGATAGGGGCGGTTATAATGGTTTTTTCCAGAACTCTTTTATAATATTTTACTACGGCCTCAGCCTGTCTTACAGTATCCTCATGAAGCCTTAAGGTCTCCTGTTTTGGCCCCTTTACTAAAAGCCTCTTTTCCTCTTCTGCCTCTTTTACCATAGCCTTTGCAACCTTGAGACCTCGCTCCTTTTCTTCAATGGCCTCTTTCGTTACAACTCCATTTTTAAAAAGTTGTTCATATCTCTTGAGGTCATTCATTGCAAATTCCATATCTGCGATAGCCCTTTCGAGTGCAGCATCTGCCCTCTTAATCTCCTCTTCCCTGGAGCCTGAGGCTACCTCTTTGAGCTTCGACTAAACCACAGATAGTCCAGCCTCTGCCTCTCTGAGTTTGGCATGAATATCACTATTCTCAAGTCTTGCTATGGTATCTCCTTTCTTGATCCAGTCTCCCTCTTCTATGAAAAACTCTGCTATCTTCCCATCTAATTCACTCCCCACCTCTACCTCTGCCCCAGGCATTGCCTCCACCTTCCCTTCAGCAGTTACATATCTTTTTTTAGGGATGATAGTCTCTGTCTCCTTATCAGGTCTGGTTTTTGACAGGAGGATATAACCCGTTACTCCCATAGATATTAAAATTATGGCGGCAATTGTCTTCTTCATCTTACTCTTCAAATTTGGTCATTTTGGGTTATTGGTGATTTCACTTAATCCTTCCATCCTCAAGAAAGACAATCCTGTGTGCCAGTGCCTCTGCCTTTGGGTCATGACTCACAATGGCAACAGCCTTTGCTGATTCCACAGCGAGGTCTTTTAAAAGTCCAAGAACCTCTCTGCCAGTCTTAGAATCAAGATTGGCTGTGGGTTCATCTGCCAGGATTATTGATGGATCTCCTGCCAATGCCCTGGCAAAGGTGACCCTCTGCTTTTCTCCACCGCTCAAGTCCCTGGGGTAAAAATCTACCCTTTCACCAAGGCCGACCTTTTCAAGGAGATTCAATGCCTTTTGCCTGGGCCTTTTTTTATTCAACCCCTTGAGCCTCAGGACAACCTCTACATTTTCAGAGGCTGTTAGGGAAGGAAAGAGATTAAAGGATTGGAAGCTAAAGCCAATGTATTGTCTTCTTATATAGGGTAAGGTGTCTTCGCTGAGGTCACTCACCACCTGACCGTTTATTATCACCTCTCCTTGTGTGGGGCGGAGTATGCAACCCATCATTGAAAGGAGTGTGCTCTTCCCTGACCCTGATGGCCCCATGATCAGTAGAACCTCACCCCTATTAAGGGTCAGAGATACGGAATCTACAGCCACAACCCTTATATTACCTTCCTGGTATACCTTAGTAATATCTTTTACCTCAAGTATCCTTTCCATCCTACCCCCTGAAGACCATTACCGGATCCAGCGTCTTTATCCTTCTCACAGAGAAGTAAGCAGATAGGAGACAGGTTAGAATCATGATGAAGAAGAGGGTAAAGAATATCCCTGGGCTCAGATACAGGGGAACCCCTGCCCTTTCGATACTACCTCTTGCAAAAAGGATAAATATGGAACCTACCAGATAGCCAATCCCTGCATTTATCCCTGCCTGGCTGAAGATCACCTTGTAGATATCCTCATTTCTTGCCCCAAGGGCCTTAAGGGTGCCGAATTCCTTTAGATGTTCCATTGTATTGGCGTAAATAGTCTGCCCCACTATGGCACCCCCAATCGCCAGAGCGAGAATTGCTGTGAGGAAAAAGCCCATCCCCAGCCCTGTCTGGACCGTCCAGTACATAACAGTCTTAAAGATAAAGCCTTCTCTAGTAAATACATCATTATCCTTCATTGTGGCATTCAGGTCTCTCACGACCTCTCTTATCTTCCTTTTATCCTTAAGTTTCGCCACTATGTAAGAGGTCTGTTCTGCTCCAACCATTCCATAGACATTCTGTGCATGATTGTAGGACATGAATATTACAGGGGAGGTGGTAAAACTCTTTATTCCCTTAGAGAGACCTACGAGTTTAAACCTCTTCTCGTTTAGCTCCCAGACCGTGCCGATCTCTAATCTCCCAAGCCTCTGTTCAGAGGTCTTGTCTATAATCATGTATCTTCCACCTTTCACATCTGATGGGCTTCCAACAAGCATAGACCATGGAGCGCCTATACCTGTGTCAGGGTTATACCCTACTATCTGTACCTGTTCCTGGCCGCCATCGGTTAACTTTAAAAAACCCCATGTAAGTACAAGCCTCTCTGCCCATAGAACATCAGGTATAGCACTGACCCTGTTAATCCTTTCCTCTGGAAATGGAAGGGCGAAATCAAAGTTCTGGATATTCTTGGATGCTATCCATATATCTGCATCAGTATGTCTGATTATAGCTGTGGCATATCCCATCATCCCTAAGTATATCCCCACCTGTGTGAGCACCAGGATGGTGGAAAAGGTTATTCCCATGAGGGTTATGAAGAGCCGTCCCTTTTCATGAATGAGTGTCTTCAGTGCAAGCCAGATCATACTTATGGTCTCTTTCTTAATCTTTTATTATCTCATATGATCCATAGAAGATAAAGGGATCAAAAAGAGAGAGGAAAAAAAAAGAATTGAGGGGTGTTAATCTTGTTCTGCATTACCTTGTATTGCCCTTATTACATCATTTTCGTTATGTTCACAGAAAGGGCATAAAAGGGGATCAATTCTATATCTATAGTTTCTCCTCCATTACCTTCTCTTGTAGCCGTTCCCATTCTATAGATTTCCCGAAGTTGTGTTTGAAATATAAGACCATTACAAATGCTTCCACATTCGAAGCATTTCTGGAATAATGGAATGATGGAATATTGGAATAATGATTTTT
>JACRGW010000170.1 GCA_016212195.1 Nitrospirota bacterium | reverse complement strand
TAAGGCAGGCAAGCCTGCCCCTAAGAGATTATGAACCCCAAGAAAATCCTTTTACTTCCCTTTGAGGGCATTGAGAAGGATATCTTAATGAAAATCAGTGCATATCTGGAGAAGACCTTCGGTAAGAAAGTAATTACAGGAGAGACGACATCCCAAGGGAAGTTAAAAAGATAACGGTCATCGCCTACTCAGGCCATCGGGGATTTGAGAAACCAAGGGCCTTCTTCATCGATGATGACAGGATTGAGGTCAAAGAGATTTTAAGTTCATGGCAGGAAGGAAGAATAGACCCAAAGGTTTATATAAAGAGATATTTTAAGATAAAAGGCGGTGATAGCTATGAATATACTATGTATTATGATGAAGGACTTAAGGAGTGGTTTCTGGTTTGAGAGAATTTGATATAAACAGGGCCTATGAGAATGCAAGGGCAATAAGTTTTCCGAGAGAAACAGGGAGCAAAGGGGAAAGACGGGCAGCAGACTTTATAGCAAAGAGGTTCAGAGATTTAGGTTTAGATGTAAAAGAAGAAGAGTTTACCCTGTAATCAAAGAGCTTGAATGTGATTAGGGAGATTTCAATACCAAAAAACTCAACCCATCCTTTGAGGAGGAATCATTTTGATAGAGGTGACAGTGGAGAAACTCGTCTATGGAGGGAAAGGACTCGCAAGATATAACGGTCTAACTATTTTTATTCCTGGTGTCATACCTGGTGAGAAGGTGGCCATAGAGATAAAAAGAAAAAGGAAAGGTTTTGTAGAAGCAGAGCTCATTGGGGTAATAAACCCCTCTCCAGATAGGATTTTACCTCCCTGCAAAGGAGAAGAGGAATGTACAGGGGCACACTGGCCCTTTATCTCTTATCCGGCACAACTGAGATTCAAGGAAGAAATCCTCCTTGAGACATTAAAGAAGATAGGTGACATAGAGCCAAGAAAAACCCTCCCCATAATCCCTTCACCTGCTGCAGACCACTACAGATTGAGGGTGCAGTTCAATGTGAGATATAGGGATTCAAGTCCTGTTATAGGATTTTTCAGAGAGGAGACACATCGCCTTGTAGAGATAAAGAATGGATTTCTTCTTCATCCACTTATCAATAGGACTCTTGATAGTATCAGGAAGATCGCTGATAAACTTCCACCTCTAAAAGAGATCCATATGAATGTGATCCAGGAAGGAGAAGGTGTAATCCTCTTTCTTATAGACTTTGAAAACCCACCAAGCCTTGCACCGGTCTTTGAAACCATCAAAGGAGATATTAAAGAAATTGTCGGAGTAATAAGCTATGCAAGGAGGAAGAAATATGAAGTCCTAGGGAGAAACTTCCTTGTCCTTAAACTCGACGATCTTACCTTCCAATCAACGGAAGGAAACTTCTTTCAGGTAAACTGGGAGCAGAATAAAAATATGATACAGTCCCTTCTTGATTTAGCAGAACTTAAAGGAAATGAAAGAGTACTCGACCTATATAGCGGAATCGGAAACTTCAGCCTTCCCTTAGCAAAGAAGGTAGAAAAAGTTATCGGGATTGAGAGCGGTTATTCTGCTGTTGAAGATGCAAGGAAGAACGCCGATATGAATGGAATAAAAAATATTGAATTTATCTGTGATGATGTAAGGAAGGGTCTTAAAGGGCTCATCGAGAAAAAAGAGAGAGCAGATCTTATTGTTCTTGACCCTCCCAGGGCAGGTGCAACAAAGAAAATTATAGACAGGGTTATTGCCTTATCCCCGGAGAAGATACTCTATATATCCTGTAACCCAACCACGCTCGCAAGGGACCTCGGATGGCTGAGGGATGGAGGTTATTATCTCGATAGATTACAGCCTATCGACATGTTCCCCTATACCTATCATATCGAGACGATTGCGGAGATAATAAGAAGATAGGGAATGACCTGAAATTTTACTATCAAAATAGAAGGGGCAGATTAACACCTGCCCCTTTTTTGATTATAGACCTTCCACATTATGGCAGGCGCCACAGGCATTTGTGTAAGGAATAGGCATTGCCTTGCCAGGGTCTACGCCCTTGACACCTACATTGTCCTTCCTCGGAACATCAAAGAGGTGTGAGGTAATGTCATTCATCCAGTAATTTTTCCCATCTTTCCTTATCAGTCCTTTTCCCATACCAGCACCTGTTTGTGCTGTTTTTGTGGCATGACAATCAATACAGTTTATCTTCATCTGAAGCGGTTGCAGGTCATGGGCTATACCGACTTTCGTAGCTGTATGTGCCTTTATATCTGAGGTCTCCTTGTGGCACTTTATGCAGAGCGAATTCTTTTCGTCTCTGACCTCTGCCTTCATCTGATGTTTAATCCCGGTCGTCCCGTGAGGGTTGTGACAATCTGCGCAGGAAAGGATCTGGTTGCCGTTCCTGTATTTCTTTGACTTTATAAAGTCTGTATACTGCTGGTGGTGGGATTTTGAGTGGATACCATCTGCCCAATAATCCTTCTTTGGATCAGCGTCTTCCCTCGTTGTGTAATTCACCAGATACTCATTTCTGCTTGTGCCGGGAATCATCATCTTGTTGTCCTTGTTAACCGGTTGGTCATTTTTGAGATTTCCCTGTGGCCTGATGTGGCACTGCCCGCAAATTACTGAAGACCTCTCCGTTGAAAGCTTGCCTGGGCTTACTATGGTTAACGCCTTTTTTGCCTTAGATGCCTTTACATGTACAGAGCCGGGACCGTGGCAGTTCTCGCATCCTATGTTCAACTCATTCCTTATACCATCAGCATTAATATCAATTTCGCCATTTGGATCATTAACCGCACCTGCTATGTATTCTCCCTCAGTTGTCTTTGTAAGCGTATATCCAGTGTAATGGCACGAAGCGCATTCCTTTTCAAATGACTTTGCCTTTGGTGGGTCTGTCAATTTTTTAGTCTCCTCATTAAAAAGCCAGTCCGCATGGTAGTCTCTCCAGGGCTTCCTTGCCCTGTCTCCATAACTATCATCACCGTGTGTGTTATACTGGACAAAGGGAAATAGGTTTTTGCCTACCCTATAGAGATATCTCTGTTTATAAAGACCTCCACCATAGGTCATCTCAACCGAATATGTCCTTGGTGGGTCAGAAGGGTCTTTCAGGTTCTCTGTCTTAAATTTAAGATTTCCGTCTGTGTCCTTGAAGAAAGTCGCAGTGAAACTCACAGTAGCAGGATCAGCGGGCATCTTCTCTGAAATCATATATTTGTCAAATCCTCTGGTTTTGTCGAAATTGTAGAAATAGAATTTAGTCCCTCTTATAAGTTTTTTCAAGCCATTGTCAAATTCGGGAAATCCTGACACATCCTGAAGCTTGCTGTCTTTCCCCGCAACACGGATGCCCAATTTGTGCAGGGTTTTCTTTTCGGTTTCATACGCCTTATGGCAGACGAGACATTTTGATGTACCTACATATGTGGCATCTGGAGGCGCATTTCCTGATAGGAGTATCTTAATTGGTTTTCCGATAAATTCTGATGTTGCCATGGCTTTATTCGATTTGTTCCCACCTGGCAGATAGGTTTTATCCGAGGGCTCAACATAGATGAAATATTTTCCCTCAGGAAATTTTGAGATGGTGAAATTTCCTTTTTTGTCCGTGGAAGCCTTCATATATTTGTCCCTGTTTGCAGCGAGGTTATCCTCAAGGGGCTCATCGTTTTTGGAGTCCCTTTTTATCTCCGTAGGTGTCTTTGCCATTGTTTCGACATCAGATGACGGGATCAGATAGACAGTAGATTTTGAGACAGGCTGGCCAGAGGCATCCTGAACGGTTCCTTTAAGGGTGTTATCCCCTGCCTTTTTCCCCTCTGCCTGTACTCCATATACTATTAAGCCTAAAGCACAAATGAAAATAAGCAATAAAATCAACATTTTCAGATTCATTTTCCCCTCCTTTCTTGAATGCGGCCTTATTTAATATTACCTGTTCACCCTTCAATGTAATTCTATCAGAGATTATATCACATCTATTAATAATTTGTAAGTTTTTTTCGTTATTGTTATGACATTACTTCTTTGACAAGCTCACCTATCTTTTCTTTGATCTTTGATAATTCTCCTTTCCCCTTTGTGGTTGTCATATAGTATTTCCTTATTTTTCCGCCAATGTTTTCCGAATATGATTTTAAAAATCCATCTTCCTCGAGCCTGTGGAGTATGGGATAAAGTGTCCCTGGGCTCAGTTTGTATCCGTGTCGTCTGAGCTCCTCTATAAGCCATAGGCCGTATACAGGCTCCCTGGTAGCGTGGTGCAGGACGTGAATCTTTATAAAGCCCAAAAAGAAGTCTCTTATCATTTTGTATTTTATTTTCGTTTTTGTTATTATATCGAAATTCGATAACGGAATACAATAATAATCTTAGCGGGAGGTTTAGATTGCATGATAACTACCAGAAGCGTAAAAATCTCACGGAATTAATCACATTATTCCTTAGGCTTGGAACAGTGGCATTCGGAGGCCCTGCTGCACATATCGCCATGATGGAGGAAGAGGTAGTTCACCGCAGGAAATGGATAACGAGGGAGCATTTTCTTGACCTCGTTGGTGCAACCAATCTAATCCCCGGTCCTAACTCCACAGAGATGGTGATTCACATCGGGTACATAAGGGCAGGCCTTTCAGGGCTCATAGTTTCAGGGCTGTCATTCATCCTGCCAGCAGTGATTATCACAGGAATCCTCGCCTGGGTATATGTCCGCTTCGAATCAATACCCCAGGTAGCACCTTTTCTTTTCGGAATCAAGCCAGCAGTAGTTTCGGTTATCCTCGTGGCGGTTATTCGATTGGGCAGGACAGCAGCAAAAAATATGCAACTGGCAGTCACAGGGATTGCCGTTGCCTCGGCATCCTTGCTGGGGGCGAACGAAATACTGGCCCTGCTTTCTGGTGGTGTTATCGGGATTATACTTTATGGGATAAAAAGATCCGGAAACAGAAAGGTCTCAGGATGGTTAATTCCATTCCTGAGTTATCTCGGAAACATATTTAAGAGCAGTGAGGCAAAGGCGGCAATGGCGGTTTCGACTACGTCAATTGTCAGCGTCTCTCTCTGGAAGCTGGGATTGTTCTTTCTTAAGGTAGGGTCAGTCCTTTACGGTAGTGGCTATGTCCTTATTGCCTTCCTAGAAGGAGGACTGGTGAAAGATTATGGGTGGCTGACACAAAAGCAACTGCTTGATGCCATCGCTGTTGGACAGTTCACGCCAGGACCTGTCTTAAGCACAGCGACCTTTGTTGGCTATGTTATTTCTGGCGTGCCAGGAGCTATAATATCCACTGCTGCTATCTTCCTTCCCTCATTTGTTTTTGTTTTACTACTGAATCCTATTATCCCGCACCTCAGGACGTCAAAGGTGATGTCTGCCTTTCTCGATGCTGTGAATATTAGTGCCATAGGTTTGATGGCAGCTGTTACGGTTCATCTCGCCAGTGCAGCACTTGTAGACTGGAGGGCTATCCTGATTGCAGTAATCTCTGCGGTGGCAGGGATACGTTTCAAGCTGAATGCCGCATGGCTTGTGGTTGGCGGGGCAGTTGCAGGCTGGGTTCTTAAGATAATCTTAGGTTAATTTTTTCGGATATAATTATTTAATGATTAAAGAAACTCCAGACACAAAAGCGATGATTGCTAAAGAGGTGATTAATATCCGCACTACCCTGAGCAATCTTTCTGACTGGATATATTCGATCGCCATTCCCCACAAACCGTTAAAGCCGTGATAAGACAGAATTGCAAGGAAGAAAATATCGAAGGTTATCCAGTAAGGGTTTGAGAACCTTTCGATTATATAAGTATGTTCAGTAACAGAAGGGTCACTAAAATGCATAATATAAATATGTATCACCAGCCCAAGGAAAAGT
>JACRGW010000169.1 GCA_016212195.1 Nitrospirota bacterium | reverse complement strand
ATACGGCCTCATCTTTCTTCCTAACCCTTACTATCCCCTACTATCCCTTACTACCCCTTTCTAACCCTTGAACGAAAGATGGGTTGAAATGAAGATTAACTATAAAGTTTATAGAAGGACATTAGTACTTAAATAGGCTAATTATGCTCGGACAACTCATAAATAATCGCTATCAGATTATTGAGCAACTAGGAGAGGGTGTATTAAGCACTGTATATAAGGCAGTAGACCTTAAGCAAAACCTAACCCTGGCTATAAAGGTGCTGAAGGAGAAGACAAGTAGGAGCTCATTAGAGTCTATCCTACGTTTTAAGAAGAGGCTTCAAGACATCTTAGGTCTATCCCATAATAACTTAGCCAAGGTATATGAGGTCTTAGAGTCTGAGGGCCTATTGTGTATTGCCATGGAATACCTACGAGCTCAACCACTCTCTTTTTATCTAAATAGACCACCCCTAAACATTGCCTTTGCTGTAGAGGTTATCCTTCAGACAGCTAATTGCTTAGCCTACGTATATAAGAAAGGCATCTATCACGGCTTACTAAAACCCACCAATATCCTCATCTTAACAGATGAATACCAAACCACGGTCAAGCTTACTGACTTTGGCCTGAATCTTCTCTTAGACCTTACCCAGATAAAGGAGAAAAAAGATATAGTCTCAGTCTTTGGCTATTTAGCCCCTGAACAGACAGGTATCTTAAGAAAGAACATCGACCACCGCTGTGATATCTACTCCTTAGGTATAATATTCTATCAGCTTGCTACTGCCAGGCTTCCTTATGAGGCAGAGGATGTCTCTGGCCTCATCTACCAGCACATTGCTAAAACCCCCCCCTTACCCTCCCAACTAAACCCTCAAATCCCGTTTGTGCTTGAGAAGCTCATCCATAAACAAAAGGTCAAGGACATCCAGGACAGGTATCAGAGCTTTGAGGGCTTAGTCTCAGACCTCCAAGAGTATAAACTACAGAGTGAGCATGGCAGAACCTTAATAGATTTTGAGATAGCCAGATTAGACCACCTAAAAGAACTCACCTACCAGACCAGACTCATTGGTAGAGAAGAGGAGCTTAAGCAGTTAAGGCTGTGTATGGATGAGACCAGAGAATCTAAAGGTAGTATCTGTCTTGTCTATGGTGAACCAGGGGTAGGTAAATCACGCTTAGTGGATGAACTACGTGGCTATGCCCATAGCCAGAATGCCATCTTTGTGGGTAGCCGTTGTTCCCAGTATGAATTCCGTGCGCCCTATAGAGTCTTTACCGAGGCAATAGAATCCTACATTGATAAACTAAAACGCCTCTCCCAAGAAGCCCAAGAGGCAGCCTCAAGAAGAATAAAACAGGCCTTGGGAGAATTAGGTAGAGAGGTAGTAAAGATTACCCCTAAAATCACTGAACTTATAGGAGAACCACCTAAATTAGCTGAACTTGAGCCAGAAAAGGAGAAGATAAGGTTTTTGATTACCATAACCAATTTTCTTGTCTCATTAGCCTCTAAAGATAACCCCCTGGTTATCTTCTTAGATGACCTACAGTGGATAGATGAGACAAGCTTAGAGCTCTTAGAAAGACTCTCTGAGAAGCTAAGCCACAGCCCTATATTTATAATCATAAGTTTTCGTGACAACGAGGTTGATGAAACCCATCCCCTAAGCCAGCTCATCAAGAGATTAAAGGAGACTAAACAAAAGGAGGAACTCCGCTTATCTGAACTCAGTCTTAAAAACCTCTCACTCTCCCAAACCACCCAGCTCATCTCTGAGCTGCTTATGGAGAAAAGGGAGTATGTCCTTGGCTTAGCCCAGCATCTTGAAGAGAGAACCAAAGGTAACCCCTTCTTTAGCTTAGAGCTGATACATGCCTTAGTAGATTCAGGTCTACTCTACTTAAAAGACGACCACTACACCTATGACCTAAGAAGGCTTAAACAGGCTATTCTTCCTACCAGTATCGTAGATGCAGTCTTAAAACGCATCAAAGACCTTGCGGCTGAGGCCCTGCACATACTCTCCTATGCCTCAGTTATTGGAAAGGAGATTAATCTTGAACTACTCATTGAACTCACCCAAAAGCCCTTTGACACTGTCTTAAACTCCCTAGAGGAGGGGATAAAAAACCAGTTATTGATGCGTGATATCACGGGAAGGGAAAACATCTACTTTATCCATGACCGTGTAAGAGAGGCCTTCTACCAGAAACTCCCTAAAGAAGAACGCCTCCCCTTACATAAACAGGTGGCTATGGTCCTAGAGGAAAGAAACCAAGATAAGCTTGAGGCTATCCTCTACGACCTTGCCTATCACTTTACCCAGGCAGAAATAGATGACAAGGCACTGCTCTACTCTATAAGAGCAGGTCATAAAGCAAAGGCCTCCTATGCCAATATCCAGGCCATAAACCTCTATCTGGTTGCTCAACAGCTCTTAGAGAAACAGCAGAAGACCAAGACAGAGCAATACATTGAGGTCTTAGAGAACTTAGGTGAGGTATATCGTCTGGCAGGAAGGTTTGAGGAGTCAATACAGACACTTAGGACCTGCGAATCACTTATATCTTCTCAAGATAAAATCCACAAGGCTCAAATCACCTCAAAGATAGTAGACACTTTATTTGAAAAAGGAGAAACAGATGATAGCATTAAAGCCTTAGAGCAGACATTAGAGTTATTAAATGTAAAGATTCCCCAAACGAGGTCCGGTGTAATTTTAGGGATTTTATTT
>JACRGW010000168.1 GCA_016212195.1 Nitrospirota bacterium | reverse complement strand
TGTAGTTGTCAATACCTCTGCGGTAATTATGTGGCACTACATTTTAAGATAAAAATGGGATATTACAATCACAAACCCTCTTCAACACTACATTCTCATCTCTCAACTCGCCTCCAAAATACCCCAAACTGTCCAAGATGGGTCTGAGGTCAAACCTTAAAGCCCGACTTTGACAGGTAAAAGGCATTTTTGAAATCGAGATATCGGTAATACCGGCGTTTGCGGGCTTTTTACCACTTTCACTGTAGTGAAGAGAAAGTGCCCACTTCCCTTCAAATACCTCTTGACGTCATCAGGGCATTTCACTATAATTATTACCCTGAACAAGTGATGAAGAGGTATATATGTTTTTAAGGGTCATAAAGAAGAAAGAGAACGGAAGGGAATACGCAACCCTGTGTATCTGCCAGTCCTACCGAAAGGAGGGGAAGGTAAAACAGAGGATAGTGGCAAATCTCGGGTCAATGTCAAAGATAAAGAAGAAGGAGATAGATAACATTATAAAAGGGCTTTCAAGGTTTACAGATAAGGTCACCTTTCTCGACCTGAGGAGACTCGAGAACAAAGATGTAAAGAGATGTGGAGATATAATACTCATGAGAGAAGTGGCAAATAGGGCGGAATTTTACGATATTCTGAGGTCAAACCTTAAAGGGAGCGAGAAGGAATTCGATGTAGTCCAGGCTATAGAGGAGATGGTGATGAACAGGATAGACGACCCACTCCCGAAGGTGAGGATATCAGAATGGAGGGACAGTGTTTCCCATCCCGAATGGAAGGGAGAGAGGATATTGCCCCATCAGTATTACCGAGCCATGGATGAACTCATAAAGAAGAAGGATGAGATAGAGAAGTCTCTATTCCTTTCTGTGTGCAACCTCTTTGACTACAATGTAAATGTCCTTTTCTATGATCTTACGAGCACCTATTTTGAGGGGGATGGTCCAGAAGGACTTTCAGAATATGGATATTCGAGGGATCACAGGCCGGACAGGAAGCAGGTAGTGATTGCCCTTGTAATAACCGGTGATGGTATCCCCGTAACCCATGAGGTATTCAAGGGTAATACGGCTGATGTGGCAACCATGGAAGGGATGATCGAGAAATTGAAGAAGAAGTACAACCCGGAGAAGTTCATTCTTGTATGCGACAGGGGCCTGATGAGCAGGGAGAACATCGAGAAGATCTCGGGATACAGGGATATAACCTACATCTTCGGGGCAAAGAGGTGGACCAGGGAGGCTAAAGACCTTCTCAAGGTAAGAGGGAGAATGGTTGATGCAGGTAATGGGATCAAGGCACGGGAGGTCATGGTTGACAATGAGAGGAGTATAATTCTCTATTTTAATGAAGATAAGGTCAAAGAAGACAGGGAGGGAAGGGAGAGTATGCTCCATAAGATAGAGGAGGATCTGGAAGGTCTCTCAAAGATGGTTGAGAAGGGGAGGATAAGAGGTGGAAACCAGGTTTTTGAAAAGGTAGGTACCATATTCTCTGATACAGGGATGAGAAGGTTTTTCACGATAAGTTACGATGAAGAGAGAGGGGTATTCAGGTTCAGGAGGAACAAGCAGGCTATCAAAGAGACGGAAAGGCTGGACGGGAAGTTCTTCATAACCACAAACGATACGGCTATGAGTTTTGAGGAGGTCCTGAAGCATTACAGGAATCTCAATGAAATAGAGATGGCCTTCAGGAACATTAAGGATACCATAGAATTGAGACCTATACGGCACTGGACACCTGACAGGGTGAGGGCACATGTCCTTATCTGTTACCTTGCCCATTTCCTCATGAAGGTACTTGATAGGTATCTGAGGGAAAAGAGATTGGATGTAACATCCCGCAGGGCTCTTTACAAGGTTTCCCGACTCTACATGATTGAAGATGAGATAGAAGGGATAAAGGTTAAGAGGATTACCCGTCCTGACGAGGAGGAGAAGGCGATATTGAAGGCACTCGATATCCCCCTTGATTATGAAACAGAGGTAAGTTTGGACAGGTCCTGACCAACCTCTGTAAACCCCGATAAATACAGCGTCTACAGGAAGTGTAGTGAAGAAATGCCCCGCAAACCCGCACCACTGCGTAGGGGGTGTCAAAGTCGGGTTTCAGGAAATAATAAGTTTCAGGGGACCGTCACATGGTGTTTACCCGATCCGCATGAATTCCCGGGATCTCTGCGGTAAATGCGCCGCAGG
>JACRGW010000167.1 GCA_016212195.1 Nitrospirota bacterium | reverse complement strand
TGAACTCAGAATAAAACTTGAGGGTATCCTGAGTCATGCCATACCACAGATACTTCAGACCACTGCTCAAGAGATTGAAAATATCATCAAAGAGACCCTTAACTCAAAACTCGATACAATCATAAAGGATATAGTTGAAAAGATATCGCTCGAGATAATCCCTGATTCAGCAGAAAATCTTATAAAGAAGGAGAGGCTCAAGGAAACTGAAGAGTGATAATCCCTTCAATTCTGTGCGGGGATAGAATTGTATCTATCCCCGCTTTCTCTTATTTGTAGATGAAAGAATTCAACAAGTCATACGACCCAAAAGGTGTTGAGGATAAATGGTATCAGTTCTGGATTGAGAAAGGTTATTTCCATGCAGATGAGGATCGCCCAAAATTCCCTTTCTGTATCGTTATCCCCCCTCCAAATATAACAGGCTCCCTCCATCTGGGTCATGCCCTTAACAATACCCTCCAGGACATCCTTATCCGATGGAAGAGGATGGATGGATATAACGCACTCTGGCTTCCAGGGACAGACCATGCAGGCATAGCCACACAGAATGTTATAGAGAAACAGTTAAAGTCAGAAGGTACTGACCGCCATGCCCTCGGAAGGGATAATTTTGTAAAAAGGGTGTGGCAGTGGAAGGAAGAGTACGGAGGAAGGATAATCCACCAGCTAAAGAGACTCGGTGCATCCTGTGACTGGCAGAGAGAGAGGTTCACGATGGATGAGGGTCTCTCGAGGGCCGTAAGAGAGGTCTTTGTAAGGCTTTATGAAGAAGGGCTTATATATAAAGGAGATTATATAATCAACTGGTGTCCGAGGTGCAGAACTGCACTCTCTGACCTCGAAGTAGAACACGAAGAAGTTAAGGGAAAGCTCTACTACATAAGGTACACCTTAACTGGAAAGGGAAACCCAATCATTGTTGCCACAACAAGACCTGAGACTATGCTGGGGGATACTGCGGTAGCAGTCCATCCTGAGGACGAAAGATACAGAGGTCTCATCGGCAGGAAGGTCCTCCTCCCGATAGCGGAAAGATTTATACCTATCATCTCAGACCCTTTTGTGAACCGGGAATTCGGAACAGGTGCAGTAAAGGTAACCCCTGCCCATGACCCTAATGATTTCGAAATCGGATTGAGGCATAATCTCCCTGCCCTGAAGATAATGGATGAAGAAGGGAAGATGAATGAAGAGGCAGGAGGTTATGCAGGTCAGGATAGATTCGAATGTCGTAAGAATTTACTCAAAGAACTTAAGGCAGGGGGCTATATCGAAAGGATTCAGGATTATACACATTCAATCGGACACTGCTACCGATGCAGGACACCTGTCGAACCATATCTATCCAAACAGTGGTTTGTCAAAATGAAGGGGCTTGCAGAGCCAGCCATCGAGGCTGTAAAGAAAGGAAGGATCAGGCTCATACCAAAGGGATGGGAGAACAGCTATTTTGACTGGATGCTGAAGATCAAGGACTGGTGTATCTCCAGACAGATATGGTGGGGGCATAGAATCCCTGCCTGGCACTGTGAAGACTGCGGAGGGATAACAGTAGATAGAGTCGCTCCTGCTGAATGCAGACATTGTAAAAGTAAAAATATCAAGCAGGAAGAGGATGTCCTTGATACATGGTTTTCTTCTGCCATCTGGCCCTTCTCTACACTCGGCTGGCCAGAGGATACAAAGGAACTCAGGATATTTTATCCAACCACTACCCTCGTAACGAGCTTCGACATCCTTTTTTTCTGGGTTGCGAGGATGATCATGATGGGTTTAAAATTTATGGGGAATATTCCGTTCAGTGATGTTTATATCCATGCCCTAGTAAGGGATGCGGAGGGTCAGAAGATGAGTAAATCGAAAGGGAATATCATCGATCCCCTCGTGATGATAAATAAATACGGGACCGATGCCTTTCGTTTCACACTCACTGCCTTTGCTGCGCAGGGGAGGGACATCCGTTTTTCAGAAGAAAGGGTTGAAGGCTACAGACACTTCTGTAACAAGATCTGGAACGCCTCGAGATTCGTATTTATGAATATTGAGGACTCTATAATCCCCCCTACTCCCCCCTTTAATAAAGGGGGGTTGGGGGGGATTACTCCTTCCTCTTTACCAAACCGCTGGATACTGAGCAGACTGAATCATGTCATCAGAGAGATAAGAAAGTCACTTGAGGATTACAGGTTTAATGACGCTGCAGGCAGTATCTATCAGTTTGTATGGCATGAATTCTGCGACTGGTATCTCGAGATGGCAAAGTCAGACCTTTCTCAAGACAGTAAGGAAAAGGAAGAAACCCTGAACTGTCTGATCCATACCCTCGACCACTCATTAAGGCTACTCCATCCCTTTATGCCCTTTATAACCGAGGAGATCTGGCAGCATCTACCTGTGAGAAATAGAGAAAGTATCACGATATCAGAATTTCCCAAAGAATATCCTGACTATTACAACACCGAAGCGGAAGAAGAGATGTCACTCGTAATATTAGCGGTTATGGGAATAAGAAATATAAGGGGTGAGATGAATATCTCCCCATCCATTGAGCTGAAAGCGATTATCAATGTCAAGGACGATAGGGTGAAAGAGACGCTGGAGAGGAATCTTCTTTATATAGAAAGATTCGCCAGAGGGAAGGAGATAAAGATCGGGAAGGGTCTCCAGAGACCGAAGATGGCAGCAACTTCTATCTCTGAGGTCATGGAGATATATATCCCCTTGGAGGGAATCCTTGATATAGATGGTGAACGGTCAAGACTTAAGAAAGACCTGGATAAGGCAGAGAAGGATATCGCCATTCTCTCTAAAAAACTCACTAACGAAGATTTCCTTTCCAAGGCACCAAAAGAAGTTGTAAATAAAGATAAGTCAAATTACAATACGCTCACTGAAAAAGCAAAGAGACTGAAGGACGGTATAAAAAAGTTAAAACTATTAGAGAAGGAGGCAGCACTATGAAAAAAGAGGCGAAGGTAACATTAGAAAAAGAGGAGGTCGATGAGATATCAGCCCAAACAGTGGAGATTAATCAAGGGAGAGTAGAGATCGTAGAGGCGGAGAATGTGACTATGAACCAGGTAAGTGCCAGGTCTATTGAAGGAAACCATGTCGAAGTAACTCAGGGTCTTGCCCTTTCCATCGATGGGGATAGAATAGATCTGAAACAGGCAGGCTCCTTTCTCATGAGGGCAAAGGATATCAGTATAAACCAGGGTGGTGCTGGTCTTATAGCCACAACAAAGGCAAATATCCAGTTAGGTGGCGCCCAGATAATGCTCGCAAGGGAAGAGATAGAGGTAGAACAGGGAGGTGCTTTTTTCATGGCTGCAAATAAGATAAAAACCAATAAATCCCTCGCTGGTATAATGATAGCAAATAGCGTTGAAGGAGATGTGAAAACACTTTTTGACTGGCGCTCTGCCCTCGCCTTCGGCCTTGCCTTTGGGGGATTGACAGGGCTGGCTATGCTCCTAAGAAAGAAATAGATCGTTGATCAGGTCTGTCATAATAAAGGCCCTTGAAGAGGACATCGGACACGGAGATATAACTACTTCAGCTATAATCCGTGACGGCATTGAGGCTAAGGGATTAATCATCGCAAAGGAAGATCTTGTACTTGCAGGAGTAGGTGTTGCCTCTGAATGTTTCAAAACCCTTGATCCAAAGATTATCTTTAAAGGAAGATTCGGTGACGGTAATAAGGTTAAAGCCGGAAAGGTAATAGCAGAGGTTAAAGGTAATGCACAGACTATACTTATGGCAGAGAGGGTTGCCCTTAATTTCCTCCAGAGACTTTCAGGCATAGCAACACTCACATCCAAGTATGTAGAAAAAATTAAAGGGACTAAGGCCAAGATAGTTGATACAAGAAAGACGACCCCGGGGCGGAGGTCTCTTGAGAAATATGCTGTAAGGATGGGAGGGGGATTCAATCACCGCTTCGGTCTCTACGATGCCATCCTTATAAAGGATAATCATATTGCACTATCAGGTAGTATCAGGAAGGCGGTTGAGAAGACAAAGGGAAAGACATCACATACAACAACAATAGAGGTCGAGGCAAAGAGTCTGAAAGAAGTTAAAGACGCCCTTCAGGCAGGAGTAGATATAATCATGCTTGATAATATGGATTTAGAAACTACCAGAAAAGCGGTTAAATTAATAAAAGGTAAGGCATTGATAGAGGCATCTGGAAATATAAATCTCGATAATGTGAGAGAGATGGCAAAGACAGGAGTAGATCTAATTTCGATCGGTGCTCTTACACACTCTGCACCAGCAGTAGATATTAGTCTGGGAATAGAACCACTCTAAGTATAATCATTGTTAACTATTTCGTCATTCCTGCGGAAGCAGGAATCCAGAGAAACAAATAAACTGGATTCCGCATCAAGTGCGGAATGACATAATGAATTTAGGATTTCTTGAGGTATTCTCTCACCGACCTTATTGAGCAGAACTCCCCGCACATCGTACAGACATCGGAACCAACGGGAACACTCTCAGTTCTCATCCTTTTTGCCTTCTCAGGGTCTAAAGAATTTGAGATCTGACCCTCCCAGTC
Source organism: Nitrospirota bacterium (assembly GCA_016212195.1). GTDB lineage: Bacteria > Nitrospirota > Thermodesulfovibrionia > JACRGW01 > JACRGW01 > JACRGW01. Next base: position 19,100 of record JACRGW010000167.1, on the reverse strand, counting down.
GAGATTCTTCCTCATCTTGGAAAACTCATTATCTCTCTCTATTGCACCCTTAACACCCTTTGCAATATCAGCGGCATGGGCTGCAATCTTAGAGGCAAGTACACCTTCCCTTACATCCTCTATAGTAGGTAGCCTCAGATGTTCTGATGGGGTAACATAACAGAGGAAATCTGCGCCTGCTGTCGCAGCTATCGCCCCACCTATAGCGCCGGTTATATGGTCATAGCCGGGTGCTATATCTGTCACGAGTGGCCCGAGCACATAGAATGGAGCACCCTTGCATATTTCCTTTTCAAGTTTTACATTTTTTTCTATCTGATTAATCGGGACATGACCTGGTCCCTCTATTATTACCTGGACACCAGCATCCCATGCCCTTTCAGTAAGTTCCCCCAGTGTTTTAAGTTCATGTATCTGTGCCCTGTCAGTTGCATCTGCAAGACAACCCGGCCTGAGGCCATCCCCAAGGCTTAAAGTGAGGTCATATCTCCTTGCTATATCGAGGAGACGGTCAAAATCCTGATAAAGGGGGTTTTCCTTTTCGTTGTAAATCATCCACTCTATCAAAAACACCCCACCTCTGCTAACAACATCAAGGAGTCTCTCGTGTTCTCTGAGTATCTCTATACCCTGAAGTGTTACCCCGCAGTGGACTGTTACGAAATCAACACCTTCTTCTCCGTGTTCTTCGATAGTTCTGAAGATCTCATCGGCTGACATCCTATCTATATGGCCCTTATGCTCTGCTGCTGTCACTGCTGCCTGATAGATGGGAACGGTCCCGATTATTACTGGAGATCGCGAAAGAATCTTTCTCCTTATTTCCCTGACAGGTCCGCCTGTAGAAAGATCCATAACGGAATCCGTCCCTGCTGAGATAGACACTCCGAGCTTTTCTATCTCTTCCTCTATGGAGCAGTGGTCCTTTGATGTCCCTATATTCGCATTGATCTTCGTCCTCAGGCCTTTTCCTATTCCCAGTGGCCTTATATAACCATGCCTGTTATTTCTGACCACAACTATCACGCCCTCTGCTACACCCTGACGAATGAATTCAGGATCTACAGATTCTTCTTGCGCAACCCCTATCATTTCTTCAGAGGTCTTACCCGATTTTGCTAATTCCATTTTTGTCATGTTATCACTTCCTTCATAATGAACCTCCCACAGCAAACAGCGGGACATCCTATAATATTGACAACTTTCTATTCACCGTCATTCCTGCGGAAGCAGGAATCCAGTTTCCTTTTGCTTATTTCCCTGGATTCCCGCCTTCGCGGGAATGACACAACAATTTAGATTTTTGAATCATTACTGCATGTTTCTCACAAAACTCATAGGGAGATTCGAGCTGCGCATATATCATCTCCTCCTGCCAGTGTGCATTAAATAGTCTGCATCCCCTATCATCACAGAAGGGACCGCCAGTGATAGAGTAAAAGATTGCCTGTGCAAGATAACCCTTTATCACATCAGTTATTCTCGAATCTTCATAGTCTATGAATCTACCATCAAACCTCATTTTAAGTTCTGTTAAATCCATATCTCTTATACCTACCATTTGTTTCAGCAGATAAAATTCTCTCGGTTTTGCAGGTGCCTCCACAACTCCAGAAGTGGATACAATAGATGGCTGACCAAAGACACTAACCCTCAGATGGTATCTCCTGTCATAATCATCCCATGTAACCATGAGCTGGTTGGTAATAACAATATGTAAATGCCCTGAACCCTTTTCTCCCTTTTTGATCAGCGGATACATTATAGCCTGAAGTCTGATACCATCATAGAGGATTCCGGTAGAACTGAAGGAAGGGTCATGAAGTTTCCTCCTTTCGTAATCTATCTCTCCATAGATTGGATCAGGATTAAGTCCTTCTTTTATCGGGTTTAAGACCTTTATGCTGGCAAGTCTCTCAGCTAAAGTGTTTAATCCTGAATGATCCTGCAGGACAGAACCATCCATGTGGTAAGTAAAAAAATCTTTCCTCCTTTCGACTTTAAGGAACTCGAAGATACCTCTTAAATAATCTGAGAGGACTTCCAAATTGATTCCGAGGGAATCATCTCCATAGATATATAGATATCTTGAAGGACTTTCCATAGATACTCCTATAAGGTTACTTGCTCACCACTGCCATCTTTTCCTTGATAACCTCTGCCCCCTTTTTCCCTGAAAGGAGCATTGCACCAAACGTTGGGCCCATTCTCGGAAGCCCGTATAGTGTACTTACCGCCATTCCCATGACTACAAGGCCAGGGTGGACCTCTCCTGTATATTCCACAACAAGGTCCTCAGATTTCTCTACCCACATTGCCCCATAGCCCTTTGTCTTTATGAGACCCCTTTCCTCGAGCTTAGAGACAACAGATGCATCATGTCCTGTTGCATCCACTACCATCTTGGACTCTAATGCAACAGGGTCCACACAGGTAATCTCCCGTGGCAGTGCTGATACAGGTGTCCAGTTTATGACTACCCCTGAAACCCTGTTTCCTTCCCTGATCACGATGTCATCGAATTTAGTCATATTAATTATCTTTACACCTGCATCACAGGCTGATGCGATAAGCCTTGAACAGGCATGGGGACCATCGGTCATATAGAGTCCTTCTATAACCTCTTCGTAGGGAACCCCTAATTCATCCAGAACCTCCTGCCCTGGTGCCCTGACTGTAACCTTATTCATTAGGTACCCGCCTATCCAGAACCCACCACCAAGATAATTATTCCTTTCCACAATAAGTGTCTTGAAACCACTTGATGCGAGTTCCCTTCCTGCCATAAGTCCGCTCGGACCACCACCGATAATTATTACATCGCTCTCAACATACTCATTAAAGGTCTTTGCGAAACCCTCAACTATCGCCCTCGTCACTTCCTTCTCACCTACATCGCTGAAGATCTTCTTCTCCATTTAGTTTCCTCCCTAAAGTTATTAATATCGTCATTCCTGCGGAGGCAGGAATCCAGTTCCATTGATATAGTTCCGTGCCCCCTGGATTCCCGCTTTTGTGGGAATGACAAAAAGATAACAACCCACAAAAACAAAATACCGTATCCCCCTGAGGGATACGGTATCAAAAAGGCTCCTAAATTTATTATGCCTTCTACCCTTTCCCTACGCTGGCATTATCCAGATCAGGTTCATGGGGTTATCCCGATTAACTCAGGACTCTCAGCTTCAGCTCCCCCAAGGATATTTATAATGTATATCAATATCTTCGATACTGTCAAGTCTTTTCTGTCTTTAATTAAGAATTTCATTACGCCCTTGTAACCTTAAATTTTACATTCCTTTTTAACAGTCTTCTGTTTCCACCTGGAGATGGTGGGCCAGAAGAAGATGATTATGGCTAATATCATTATAGGGAGTGCAAAAGGAGGCCTAAAGAAAATTAGAGGACTACCCTGCCCCATAATCAGGGCTTGCCTCATGGCTGTCTCTGCCATATCACCCAAAACCAATGCCAGAACCATGGGGGCGATAGGATAGTCGAGTTTCTTAAAAGTATACCCGACAAAGCCAAAGATTATCATATACCAGATGTCAATCATTCTGATGTTCACCGCGTATGCACCAATGGCACAGATGAAAACAATACTTGGCATCAGGACACTAAAGGGTGCCTTGAGAATGGCTGCAAAAAGAGGTACAAAGGCAAGGACAATGATAACGCCGATGGCGTTGCTTGCCCATATGCTGGCAATGAGGCCCCAGACAAATTCAGGATGTTCCTTAAATAGCATTGGGCCAGGTTGCAAGCCCCATATCATGAGACCACCCAGCATGACCGCTGCTGTCGGCGAACCCGGGATACCCAGGGTGATCATAGGCACCATCGCAGAGACCCCGGCGGCGTGAGCCGCTACTTCTGGGGCCACCACCCCCTCCATGATCCCTGTGCCGAATTTTTCTGAATTCTTGGAGAACTGTTTGGCAAAGCCATAACTCATAAAAGATGCAGGCGTTGCACCTCCTGGTTTGAAACCCATCCAGCACCCGATAAGGGCTCCTCTAAGCAACGTCTTCCAGTACCGAGGTAACTCTTTCCATGTCTCTAACATAGCCCGTAATGACATCCTTACTGGCAAAGACTTCATCTTGAGACCTTCCTCAACAGTCAGTAATATCTCTCCGATGCCGAATAACCCTATTACCGCTACAATAAAGTGAAAGCCACCCATGAGCTCGGTAGTACCGAAGGTCAGGCGGAGCTTTCCGCTGACAATGTCTATCCCTACGGCTGCCATTGTGAAACCAAGAAAGATGGCAATCAGTGTCTTTATTGGTGACTTCCCCCCGAGTGCAACAAAGGCGCTGAATGTCAGCATCATAATGGAAAAGGTCTCAGGGGGACCGAACCGTAGGGCAATCTCTGCGATGAGGGGGGCTAAAAAAGTCAAGGCTACGGTGGCGAATACGGCCCCGATAAAGTGAGAGCTAAAGGCTGCTGTCAGTGCCTGCGGGGCTTTCCCTTTTTTAGCCATGGGATAACCGTCAAAGCAGGTGGCTACCGACCAGGGCTCCCCAGGGATATTGAATAGAATTGAGGTAATGACACCACCGAAGAGGGCCCCCCAGTAGATGCAGGCTAAGAGGATGATTGCGGACGTGGGAGGCATAATAAAGGTAACAGGGATGAGTATAGCCACCCCATTGGCACCGCCAAGGCCTGGCAAGACTCCGACTATAGTTCCCAGAAAGATCCCTATAACGGCAACAAAGATGTTATATTGGGTGAAAAAGACCCCAAAGCCCATCATGAGGTTATTAAGACTCTCCATTTTCGATTCTCCTCTTATTAAGAATTAGTTATTAAGAATCTCCATTCTCAATTCTTCTTCAGTTCAGAATCCGAGGAGACCTCTCAGCCTCCCATTCGGCAAAGGGATCAAGAAGTACTTATCGAAAACGAAAGAGCTGATCAGGGGAAGGAGAATGCTGACTGCCAACACCGTGATCCAGCGATGCTTGCCGATCCACCGCATGTAAAGGGCGAGGTAAAGGCCAGCCGCTATATAGAGACCAATAAATTCGGTCAGGGCTACCATTAGTGCTGCCGGAATTGCCACATAGAGGACGTTCCTCAAGCCTCCCTTGCGTATGAAGGGTTCATTAGACATAGATTTTCGTGATATAATAAATACCCTTCCCATGACAACCAGAGAGCCTATAACCAGACCCATCCCGAGCAAGAACGGGTAGAGGCCAGACATAGGACCTGCCGCTCCCCATCCTATTACACCAAGTCTGACGCCGTCATATACGACCAGAATCCCGATAATCAATATGATTAAAGCAGTAATAACATCGGCCTTTCGCATATCTTCGTCCTTTTTTGGTATTCGATGATCCTTTCAGGGAGCAGGATAACCCCTGCCCCCTGATGCTTATTCTACTTTATAAGCCCTCCCTTTTTCATGAGTTCCTTGGTCAGCTCTTCTTTCTCCTCCAGCCACTTAACATAGGCAGGACCAGTCAGAAATGCCGACTTCAATGCACTATCAGAGAGATACTTCTTCCATTCCGGAGTCTCGGTGACCTTCCGGAAGAGATTAATGTACCACTCTTGTGCTTCCTTTGACACCCCTGGGGGCAAGAAGATACCTCGTAGCATGTGGTAGCTCATATCAAAGCCTGTGGCCTCCTTCATGGTGGGTATCTTATCCCACTCGGGCAAATTAATCCGCTCGCGGTCAACAACTGCCAGGGCCCGTAGTCTCCCGGCCTTCCAGTGACTCACACCCTCAGCAGGATTGTTAACCGTGGAATCGCTATGTTTCCCCACAAGGCTGACCGCTACGTCCCCACCTCCTTTATAGGGTACGTAGAGGAATTTCAGGCCAAAGGCCTGCTCCATCTGGAGTGTGATAATCTGGTCCTCCTGTGCCGTGCCGGTTCCGCCCATCTTGAACACTCCCGGTTTCGCCTTCACCGCCTCTATGTACTCCTTGGCTGTTTTATACGGGCTCTCAGCATTCACCCATAAAACGAACCAGTCCAGGGCGAGGCGGGCAACGGGTGTCAGGTCCCTCCAGTTGAAGGGAACTCCAGTTGCTAAGGGAGTACAGAAAAGGTTGTCCAGAGTAATGGTAATTATGTGAGGGTCCCCCTTCTTGCCTTTCACATGCAGGAACCCCTCTGCTCCAGCCCCACCTGATTTATTTACCACGATGAAGGGCTGTGGAGAGAGTTTGTGCTTCTCAATAAGCGGGGATATGAAGCGGGCCATAATATCAGCACCACCGCCAGTTCCTGCTGGGACAACAAACTCTACCGGTTTAGTGGGTTCCCAGGCGCTTGCTATTACAGTTGAAAGGGACAAAAGTGCAAAAGAACAAACTAAACCCAGAACAATTTTAAAACCAGAAAATACTTTTTTCATGATCCAACCTCCTTTATCAATACTGCAATCCTCTGAACTATTTATTTCAACCTTCCAATCTAAACTGTTCTAAACTGTTTTGGCTTGATTTTCACCTCCCTTCTCACGCCAAAATTAGGCCTTTACCTTGGGAGTTGGGATAGGAGCCTCCACAGGCATCCCCGCCCTAATCCTTCGAATCTTCTCATCCACAAAGGCCTGCAACTTAGCAATATGTTCCTCTCTCAGATGAGAAAAACGTCCTTGGTACTTTAAATATTCGCTTAGTGGCTTGTACTTTTTAGGGATATGTGAATATTTGTATTCATTATTCTCCCATTCATAGAGAGCCCACATGCCTGTCTCCACTGCTGATTTTCCTATCTCCACGGTCAGCTTTTCATCAAACTTCCATCCCTTTGGACAGGGACAGAGCACATGAATGAATGTCGGACCATCATAACTCAGGGCCTTCCGTACCTTGTTCATCAAGTCAAGGGGATAAGATATACATGCTGTTGCCACATATTTTACCAATGGGTGCCCACCAATAACCAACTGTGGAGGGTCTTTTGGGAAGAGGGTCTTACCTTCTGGAGTTTTCTTACCAGGAGGCGTAAAAGTGGTATTTGCACCATATGGGGTTGTAGGTGATGTCTGAATACCTGTGTTTGCATAGGATTCATTATCATAGCACATATAGAGGACTTTGTGACCACGATACATCATTCCTGACATGGCCTGAAGCCCTATATCCACTGTGCCACCATCTCCAGCCATTACGATGATATTGGGAAATGGTTCGTCATATTTGCCTTTACGAATTAATATCTTATAGGCAGCATCGATTCCTGATGCTACTGCCCCACCGTTTGTGATCTGGGCATGTATCCAGGGTACGGCATAAGGGGTGCAAAGATAACTGGAGTTTGCAACATACATACAGCCAGTAGGGCCAATGAATATAGTATTCTTGCCTGCAACCTTTGCTACCAGCCGATAATTCAGTGCAGGACCGCACCCAGAACAGGTACGATGCCCAGGCACATATATTTCTTCCTTTGGTGCCTTCTTATATGTTTTTACCGGTTCAAAAGTTTGTTTCTTGTAAGCAACCTCCTCCATAATTAATTTCCTCCTTTTTATTTATTGTCTTCTTCAAACCCTATCCAGTAGACATACTTATGGGTCCTTTTATCCTTCACCATCTTGGAAAGAACCTTAGCCATATAATAGAAATCTTCTGGCCAGATTGTCTCTCCACCAAGACCCGCCATGAAAGATGTAGCAAGAGGCCTTTCGTCTAAATCATAAAGGGAAGCACGGAGTTCATGAATCAGATTACCACCCCTCATCGCTCCACCGTAAGAGGTGCTGGTCTCTACTGCTCCCACAGCCTTAACGTGACCCAAAGCTTCTGCAATCTCTGTGGTGGGCCATGGACGGACCCAGCGCAGCCGTGCCATGCCAGCCTTCAGTCCTTGTTTGCGGAGTATATCAATAGCATTTCTGCAGGTATTGGCATGAGCACCCTGAATTAATAACGCTATTTCAGCATCCTCCAGTTTGTATTTCTCCAAGAACGGGTCATATTTGCGTCCAAAGATACGGTTAAAATCTTCCTTTGCCTCTTTTATGACCTTTGGAACCTCCAGAAATGTTTGTGCCCTCTGGGCATCCATAGGTGCTCCTTGATCCGGTCTGATCTGTGGACCATGAGAGACAGGGTGACGCGGATCGAGAGGGTGAGGAGGTTTATAGGGTGGCAAAAACTCTCTCACCTGTGCTGGTTCTGGTAATATAACTTTATCAGGGATATGAGATATAAAATAACCGTCTTGGCACACCATCTGGGGAAGCATCACACGGGGATCCTCACCTATACGGTAGGCCATGAGGGTATTATCAAATACCTCTTGGGGGCTACTTGCCCAACCTATTAACCAACCCTGATCTCTGACTGACATAGCATCTGTATGCTCAGAACCAAAATCCCCTGGGGGGTCCAGTGTACGATCGGCAATCGCCATTTGAACAGGATAACGGCCACCTGCAACAGGACTGTATAATTCAAAGGCATAAGTAACCCCAACTCCTGCACTTCCTGTATAAGCACGGGCGCCACAGGCAGAGGCACCCAGTACAATAGATAACTGGGCATGTTCTCCTTCGGCATATACAAATTCTGCATCCAATTCACCATCAGCGACCATTTTGGCAAGCTCCATCATGATTGCTGTATAAGGACGGATAGGGTAAGAAGCTATTACTTCAACCTCTGCAAGCTTTGCAGCTTGAGCAGCTGCAGCGCATCCAGTTAACATTTTTTCTTTAACCATAATTTTCTTCCTCCTCCCTAAAAAGGTTTTTCCAAACGGACCACGCCGTCTTCAAAATCAAGTTCTGGAACTTCGGTAAGGGCATTGGGGGGACACTCATTGATGCAGATCAGGCAACCCTTGCAGTACTTCAAATTCAATTCCATCATGTTTGCCTCTTCATTGTATGACCAGCAGGCATCCGGACAGAAGATATAACAGTTGAGACAGCGTGTGCATTTTTCGTGATCAATAACAGGTCGGATAATCCGCCAGTTTGATGTGATAAACAACTCCTGCTCATTTACAGGAGCAGGGGTTACTGCCCCAAATGGTACTTCTCTCTCCTCAGAGACATTTATTATCCCAAATTCTGGAAGCCCCTTTGACATAGCATCCTCCTTTCAAATCTTAATTTTTAATTTATTTGAGTTCAAGATCTCCTTTATCCACTCCAGGAATACTCAGCGTGAAGTTTATGAAATTTCTGGAGTTTAATCTCATTGTAACCACGTTCCATCCCAGAGACATTCTTAACAATCTTTGCAAGGCTCTCTTTCTTGACCATTCCAGTAACCCTTGCCATCGCCCCAAGGACAGGTGCTGCAATGCCTCCACCTATGCCAGCAGCATCAACACCACCTTCCGTACCTGAGAAATCTACTGTCCATACCCCGGATATCCCATCGGCATCCACTGTGGCAATGGCACCGAGTACATCTTTATTGGGAATAAACTTAAGCATATATTCGATAGGACGGTTAGTATTGATAATTAAGAGACCACCCTCAGGCATACCTTTCAATACATTTATTCCCTTTACAATAGTTGGCTCGGCAATAACCACAACATCAGGATGGTCATTAGTATAAACATACCTGTGCTCAATCTCTTCATCGCTGATCCTGATATATTTGCGGGTGGTAACCAATACACGGTCAGGCAGATCCTCATAGTTATCAAATGCCTGCACATATTTGCCTTCATTAGCAACGGCCTGAGCAAATGCGTTAATGATATCCCTGCCCTCTTTATCCATCGTTACTCCGCGTGTCCAAACAGTTATTTCTGTAACTTTAGCCACAAAAACACCCCCTTTTTAGTAAAACTTATCAGTAGTAAAACTTTTATATATCCTGAATAATCTTTAACTGAAAACTATGATTTTACCCCACCCCCTTTCTTCTTGGGAAACAATATACCCTCTACCTCCTCTAAGTGCCGACGCATTGCCTGTCGTGCAGCTACACTATTACCACTTTTGATGGTGGAGAGAATTTCACGATGGGCAATGAGTGATTTTTGTGCACGCTCCTCATTTTGAAGGTACTTTTCACGGGTCTGTGCCAGAAGGTCAAAAAGGGCAAAAAGAAGACGTTTTAAGACCTTGTTTTTTGACATCCGGGCCAGAATATTATGAAAGGTAGTATCAGTTCCAATAATATTCATACCGCTGGCAAGTTCTTTGGCCTGCTCCTGCAGGACTTCCTCAAGCTCATGAATTTCTGCAGGTGTTGCATTTTCTGCTGCAAGCTGAGCTACATGGGATTCGATAATCTTGCGGACATAAAATATATCGATTATATTGTCCTTCTCACTAAAGAGGGCTGCTGCCAGAGGCTGCACTAACGCCTCCTCATTGGAAGCAAGCACGTAGGTACCATCACCATGGCGACTCTCAACGAGTCTCATCGACTCCAGGGAACGAATAGCCTCCCTCACCGTAGCGCGAGACACCTTAAAGGTATCAGCAAGTTCTCTCTCAGTGGGGAGCTGGTCGCTCCTCTTCAATTTTCCTTTCTCAATAAGATTTCGAATTTGTTTTATGATATCCTCATAAGCCCGTTTTTTTACAACTGCCCTTAGCATGATAAGAGTCCTTCTTTTTCCTTAACCTCTTTTAACGCCAGATTAAAGTGAGTGGCGGCCACAGTGAGTTTTCTTTGTCTAATTTTTTGAGGATCATTAATCAACTCAGCGATGGCTATCATCGTTGCCCTTTTACATATGAACTCAATATGGGAACCAACCATTCCTTCGGTGCATCTGGCCAGTTCCGCCAAGTCTACATCAGCAGATAAAGGTTTTCCTCTGGTATGAACCTGAAATATTTCCAATCGATCTTTTTCGTCAGGAAAGGGAAATTTGAAAACAAAATCAAAGCGTCCTGTGCGTAACAAGGCTGGATCAAGTAAGTCCTCGCGATTAGTGGCTCCGATGACGATTACCTGGGAGAGATCACTTAAGCTATCCAACTCGTTAAAAAACTGGCTCGCCATGCGTCCCATCACCCCTCCTTCACTCTCGACTCCGCGTTTTGTCACCAAGGCATCTATTTCATCGAAAAAAAGTATGCACGGCGCCGATTGTTTAGCTTTTTTGAAAATCTGGTGCAGTGTTTTTTCTGATTCCCCAAGCCATTTTGAAAAAAGGATAGGACCATTTATGGAAATAAAATTCAAACCGGTTTCGCTGGCTAGAGCCTTTACCATAAGAGTCTTTCCAGTACCTGAAGGTCCAGAGAAAAGAACTCCTCTTGGAGGTGGTACTTTGCCCGTAGTAAAAAGCTCTGGATATTTGTAAGGCCAATCGATAATCGAAATTAGGGTCTCTTTAATCTTGTTAAGCCCACCGACGTGTTTCCATTTCACATTAGACCTTTCGGTAAAAAATTCACGACTTGCAGTGGGTTCGATTTTACGTAGGGAAGTTAAAAAGTCCTCCATTGTGATCTGCGGATGTTCAGAGGTTTTAATGATGGAATCGTGATTATTTTCTCCATTGAGAGAAATGTATCTCCTTAAAGCAATCATACCCGCCTCTTTGCACAAAGCCTCTAAGTCAGCCCCGACAAAACCATGGGTAATCTGAGCAAGACGATTCAGATCTACATCAAGTGCAAGGTGCATACGACGACTGTGAATCTTGAGTATGGCCAGACGTCCTTCGACATTCGGTACAGGAATAATGATCTCACGGTCAAAACGTCCTGGTCTTCGCAAGGCGGGATCTATCATTTCTGGAATATTTGTTGCTCCAATGACAATCACATTGCCGCGGGGAACCATACCATCCATTAAGGCAAGAAGCTGCGCTACAACCCGTTTTTCCACATCACCCAATACCTCAGCACGCTTCGGTGCAATAGCATCGATTTCATCTATAAAGATGATGCTTGGGGCTTTTTGAGTTGCCTCTTCAAAGATCTCCCTCAATCTGGCCTCGCTTTCGCCATAGAACTTATGAATAACTTCTGGTCCATTAATCTTGATAAAATGGAGTTTGGTCTCGCTGGCAATAGCTCGGGCAATAAGGGTTTTACCTGTTCCTGGTGGACCATAAAGAAGCACTCCCTTGGGTGCTTCAATTCCCAGTTTTTCAAGAACCTCTGGATATCGCAAGGGAAGCTCCACCATCTCCCGTACTAGCCTTAATTCATTTTCTATCCCTCCCACATCTTCATAAGAAATATGTGAAGGAGTTTCAATCGAATAGTCGGGCTTCTTTAATACGAATTTGGTTTGTTCGTTCGTGCCCATCCCTTACCTACATCTTCAGTCGATGATTCAATCACTTTCAATCCAATATCAATGCTATAAAAACCTTTTGTTGACCTTTCGAAAATTGGTAAGGTCACATGATAACCTGATTATAATATAATTAACTTATTTGTCAACTTCAAAGTATAATTAGCAGCTATTCTAAATTTAAAGGTTGCGCCTTTCCTTTGCCAACATCTTTTATTAATGAGTTATTGACAGGAGGCACAAATTGTAGTAAATAACATACAAATGACAACACACGGTACCAAAGATATCCTTACTACTTTAGCAGGTACTGGTCCTGCTGAAATTGCCACTCGTCCTGTTATTATGGGCATGAACGGTATGGTTACAAGCGGGCATTATCTTGCCAGCCGCATTGGACTTCATGTTCTGGAAGAAGGTGGTAATGCAGTGGACGCTGGCGTTGCAATGGGATTTGCCCTTGCCGTACTGGAACCACACCTCTATGGAATCGGAGGAGAAGTGCCAATCCTTATATACCTTGCTGACCAACGGCGTGTTGTAAGCCTGAGCGGACAGGGTACTGCCCCGCAAAAGGCGAATATAGACTGGTTTAAAAAAATGGGAATAAATGCTATCCCAGGGGATGGTTTACTGGCCGCTACAGTGCCTGATGCTGTGAGTACCTGGATAATGGCTTTATCACACTTTGGCACGATGCGTCTTTCTCAGGTATTAGAGTATACCATTGAACTTGCTGAACATGGATTTCCAATGTATGCCCTACTTCAAGGTGCCATAAAAAATAACGCTGAGCGATTTCAAACAGAATGGCCAACCTCCATGCAAGTTTACATGCCTAACGGAGGGATACCTAAGGTTGGAGATCCTTTTGTTCAGATAGATTTGGCGAACACATTAAAGAGGCTTGTCGAAGCAGAATATCGTGAAATTCGGTCAGGAAGGTATGAAGCGATTCGAGCAGCACGGGATTTTTTTTATAAAGGAGAAATAGCAGAACAGATAGTGAAGTTTGCACAAGAAAACGAATTTCTGGATGCCTCAGGCAGCCGCCATTGCACACTATTGTCAAAGGAAGACTTGTTGAATTACTCCACTCGTATTGAAGAGCCTGTTACTACAAATTATCGGGGCTACGATGTGTATAAATGCGGACCATGGTCTCAAGGTCCCGTATTTCTGCAACAGCTGAATCTGCTTGAGGGATACAATCTCGCAACATTGAGGCATAATTCTCCTGAATACATTCACATCCTTGTAGAAGCAGCTAAGTTGGCCTTTGCAGACCGTGAGCGATATTACGGCGATCCTGATTTTATACAGGTGCCGCTGGATATACTGCTATCCAAGGAATACGCAGCAGAGCGTCGCAAATTGATTGATCCTGATCACGCTTCAATGGAACTACGCCCTGGAAATGCACCTTCAAGCAAGCCAGAGACAAAGAAAGAAAATCCAAAGGTACATATAGGAGATACGACACATCTCGATGCGATTGACCGATGGGGGAACATGTTTGCTGCGACTCCCAGTGGCGGATGGTTTTCGAGTTCCCCTGTCATAAAAGGTTTAGGTTTTCCCCTGGGGACTCGAATGCAGGTATTTTACCTTGATCCTACACACCCCAATGTCCTCCAACCAGGTAAGCGTCCACGCACAACGCTTTCTCCATCTTTAATTCTTAAGGACGGCAAACCCTTAATGGCTTTCGGCACACCCGGTGGTGACCAGCAGGATCAATGGACACTCCAGTTTTTCCTGAATTGCATAGATTTTAACATGGATATGCAGGAGGCTGTAGATGTCCCGACCTTCCATTCGAGTCATTTCCCAAGTTCATTTTATATGCACGGGACGCAACCCTGTGTCATCGTTATGGAAAGCCGTATTCCGGAGTCCACAGGCAGTACACTTACTAAAAAAGGACATAAGGTTCAAGTTACAGGTCCCTGGAGTAACGGTAGAGTAGTGGCGATTCGATTGGATGAAAAAACAGGAGTAATATCTGGAGTATCATCGCCACGCATGGAAACTGGCTATGCGATGGGCTGGTAAATGCAGAGAGGAAGCCCTCTATCCCCTCTCATCGGTATACTAAAACAGGGATCACCGAATGTGCTAAAACCTTTAATGTTACGCTTCCAAGTAGCACGCCCCTTATGCCTGTTCTTCCATGGCATGCCATAAAGATAAGGTCACAACCCTTTTCCTTTGCCACTTTTATTATACCATCTGTAGGGGATTCGTCTGTTATATATACACACTCACACGGTACGCCTGCCTCTTTTGTTATATTCTCAATTACTGAAAGGTACTTCTCTGCTATAGACTTATTTAATTCCTCAAGGTCGGTCAATGCCTTTTTTGCCTTTTCGGCTTCTTTAGGTCCCCATAATACTTCAGGGTGATAGACATCTAAGAAGTCGTGGTAAGAAAGTTTTGGTGTTACATAAAGCGCTGTCACTTTGGCATTGAGATCTTTTGCAAGGCTGACACCTCTCTTTGCCGCCACCGCTGAACACTCAGAGCCGTCTGTTGGTAAAAGAATATTCTTATACATATCTCCTCCTGTTTCGAAATTGTCGCTTTTTTTGAAGTAAAAAGAACTCTGTGGTGCATATATTAATTTGCCAACTCATTTTTGTCAAGAATCGCTCTTAAAAGAAATCTTTACGAGTTAATGGTATAATTAGTTCAATTCTATGTATCATCGTCCAAAAAAATCCCTCGGCCAGCACTTCCTCTTCGATAAAAAAATAATAGATAGGATCATTGATGCTGCCAAAGTTCAACCTCAGGATACTGTAATTGAGATTGGCCCAGGTCTTGGTGTAATGACAAGGATGATAGGAGAAAGGGCCAGAAAGGTTATAGCGATTGAGATAGACAAATCATTGTGTGATTCCCTGAAGAGAGATCTTTCAGGACAGACAAATATAGAGATCTTCAATGCTGATGCACTCGATTATCCTTATGAAAGTGTAGAGAATGGCTTTAAGGTTATAGCAAACATCCCTTATAATATCACTACCCCGATACTCTTTCGCCTGATGAAGGTTCGTGAAAAAATCGAGGGCATGACCCTTATGGTTCAGAAGGAGGTCGCAGAGAGGATAATTGCACATCCCGGAGGTAAAGATTATGGGATTCTCTCAATAGCCATTCAATATTATTCTGTTCCTGAGATAGTCTTTATCGTACCGAGAGGTGCCTTCAGGCCAACCCCAAAGGTGGAATCGGCCCTCCTCCATATAGAGACGCTTGAAATGCCGAAGATAAAGGTGAAGGATGAAGCCTTCTTCTTCAGGGTAGTCAAGACATCATTTTCGCAGCGGAGAAAGACCCTCCAGAATTGTCTCAAACAACTTGGTCTTAAAAAAGAACATCTTGAGAGAGCATTCGCCTCTCTCCATATAGAACCAAAAAGAAGGGCAGAGACTTTAAGCATTAAGGAATTCGGTCTTCTCTCTGATTCTTTAACTGAAAAAACACAAAATTAGGGATTGACGAAGTATTAATTGATAATGTATCTTTAAATAAAAAGGAGAAATCTGTGGAACCTTTAATATGTCCATTCTGTGGAGGAACAGACCTTATAGAAGGAGAGGAAAGGGAAATCGAACTTGAGGGAGAATACTGGATAATATTCCATTGGAGCTGTATGCATTGTCATGAGACCTTTGATAAGGTACTCACCACTTCTTTAGAAGAGGCTTATGAAGAAGATGAACACTGGAGTTAAAAGATTTATCTTCTATACAACAATCACTTCCCCTCTGGGCACTATCTACATTGCTTTTACCAAAAAGGGCGTCTCGAGAATTGGCTTAGGTATGAATACTGAGAAGGGATTTGTCAAGGATCTCGAAGATGATTACCATATAAAAGCGAAGAGGTATAAAATGGGATTAACTGATTTTAAGAAAGAACTCAGATCATACTTTTCTTCCTCTCATAAGGTAAAATCATTCTCCTTTAGATCACCTTTAGACCTCCTTGAGGGAACCCCTTTCGAGAAGGAGGTATGGCTCGAGATAAAGAAAGTCCCATACGGGAAGGTTATCTCCTACAAAGACCTTGCCATAAAAGTTGGAAGGCCAGGGGCTGCACGGGCTATAGGTTCTGCCTGCAGAAAGAATCCTATTCCTATCCTTATTCCCTGTCATAGAATCATAGGTAAAGATAATAGCCTCAAGGGTTATTCCTCTGGAATAAAAATAAAGAGGCAACTCCTTGAGATAGAAGGGGTGTTAAAGGATAACGGATCTCAAGAAGTTATCTGAAACTATACAATGAAGCTCTTCGGTCAGCATCTCTTAGAAAAAGGAAAGATCACAAGAATGGATATAATCCGTGCAAGGGAACTCCAGAGAAGGCACAATAAATCCTTTTCTGAGATAGCCTTAGAGAAGGGTTACTTAAAAAGTGATGATATAACGAAGATTCAAACCATCCAGGAAGAAAATAATAAACCTTTCGAGGAGATAGCAGTAGGGGAAGGTTTAGTTACTGCTCAGATGAAAGATGAAATTCTTGACGAGATTGAAAGGACACATATATATTTTGGTGAGGCATTAGTAAAAAATAGTGCACTATCTAAAGAGGATCTGGTGAAGGAACTGAAGGAATTTAACCTGATGAAGATAAAGGAACAGAAAAAAGAGGGTAGATAATATAGGCAAGAGAATTTCAGGGATAAAGGATCAAAAGGCTTACGAAGAACTGAGAGGGTTCGCCTTATCTACAGGTGCCTCGGTTTTCGGAACAGGTTATACCGAAGACCTCAGACCACACTTTGATCACCTTTCTGCAGAAGATACGGAGGGTCTTTCGTGGGCAATATCAATGGGGGTCAGGGTCTCTGAAAGCGTTTTAAAGGGAATTAAAAACCATCCTACCCGCCACTATCTCCACCATTATAAAACTATAAACTATTTTCTCGATCATATCGCCCTGAAGATCACACTCGCTATCGAGTCAATGGGTTTTTCTGCAATGCCAATACCTACCTCTCAGATTATAGACTGGGAGAAGCAGACAGCCCATCTAAGTCATAAGATGATAGCATTCAGGGCAGGTATCGGCTGGATCGGAAGAAATAACCTCCTTGTCCACCCTGATTACGGCGCAAAGATAAGGCTCGTAACAGTCCTTACAGACCTCCCCCTCATCGAAAACAGGATAGTAGAAGGAGATTGTGGTGAATGCAGGAAGTGTATAGAAATCTGTCCTGCCGGTGCATTAAAGGAATCCTATAAGGATTATGATAAAAAGGCCTGTCTTGATAAACTCAAATATTTTTCCAAGACCTATGGAATCGGGCAATATATATGCGGATTCTGTGTGAAGGTCTGTCGATGACTCGTAGTGTGATGCAGGACGTTAAACCCTTTGTAGGGATGCTCTCAAAAGAAAAGCAACTTTTCGATGAGATAAAGAAAAGACTTGAAGAATTCTTAGGTCCCACAGATGCCGAGAGCCCTGTCTGGGAATGGGCGCATACCGACTACTATGAAAAGGAAATGGGTAAGGGATTAAAGAGAAAGTTCATCTTCTTTTTTAATCTAATAAATCCTGAAATACTTCCTGATATCAAGATAAAGACAACCGAATTAGAAATTGAATATACGGTAAATGAAAAAAGAAGGATAAATCTTGACCCCGGTTACATCCACCCCGCCAAAGTAGTCCTCTCTACAAGGAAGGACTATTCCCACAGGATATACCTGAAGGACGGGGTCTATGGAGAGGTTACCCTCCATTATCATGACCGCAGTTTTCGTCCTTTTCCCCATACATACCCTGATTTTAAAAGCAAGGAATATATTGAGCTCTTTAATAAGATAAGAAGGGGTTTGGTAAACAAAGGCTAAACGATTATCTCTGGAATGACAAGCCTTTTCATTACATAAATTAACGGCTAACGTTCAAGGCTAAAAGAAGTGCGACAGCATTTACTGATTATGTGTTTCCTTTTAGCCTGCTGTTATACGCTGTTGGTCGCCCTCACAAGTAATCTTTTAAAACCAAAACCTTTATTTCTGATATCTGCTTGAGTTTTTGGTCATTAGTGACAAAGATATCTGCACCCACATCAATAGCTGCTGAAATCTGAATAGCATCAAGGGCCTTAATATCAGGATAACGTCCCCTTAACATTCCAGCCCTTTCAGCTATATCCATAGAAATTTCCACCACTGAAAGGTTTTTCCCATATTTGAAAAATTCTAAAAACTTCCGTGCAAGCCTTTCGTTTTTAACCTGTATGGGCTTCGGCAATACTTCAGTAAGTGTGATAACCGAAGAAAAAGCTGTTATCTTCCCAGATTGAAAGGCGTTGACAACCTCTCTGGCAAGAAGGCCAAATTGAGGATGGGCTTCAATGTAGTAGATTATGGGTGCAGTATCTATAAAGAGGGTGTTAATCTGAGCGAACTCATCTGAAAGACTCATACCCTATCTTCTCTCAAACGGTTAACATATTCCTGGGCATCTTCGCCTTTCCACAACCCTTTACCAAGTCCATAGAGTTTGCTCCAATCAAGCTCTCTTCTTGCAGTGATTTCTATTTGTCGTAACCGATGAATAAGTTTCTCTACTAATTTTAATTGCTCGTTGGGTGCGAGTTTTTCTATTTCTTTTTCAATCTTTTCTAATGCAATCCCTCTTCGCATATTTGCTCCTTTTTACTATATTATACCACTTATTTTTACCAGTTCTAAAAATATTTTAGGGCGACCAATGAGCGTATCGGTTGCAGGCTAAAAGAAGTGCGATAGCATTTGCCAATAAATCTTGTTTTCCTTTTAGCCTGTTGTTATCTGCCGGTGCGAGCAAAAATAAAATTGTTCTTCCCCTTAATTTCATCCCTCTTTTTTTCTGTAAG
>JACRGW010000166.1 GCA_016212195.1 Nitrospirota bacterium | reverse complement strand
TTTGAAAGTCATAAGTCACTGCAAGTCTGAAAAAGTGTCCTGTGGTCTGCATTCAGTCCAACGCCGGGTTAGGCTTTTGCCGCGTCAACTGGTTTACATCAAAGTGAACTTCCCCCGATTTGATGGACACATAGAAAAGCGTGTATGATTAAGGGGGGAGGTTAGGATTATGGGAAAAGAAGGGAATCGTCGTCACAACGCAGAATTTAAGAAAGAGGCGGTACGTTTGGTAGTAGAGAAGGGTTTATCCGTTAAGAAGGTAGCTGAAGACTTGGGGATTCATCCTAATATGCTTGGCAATTGGAAAAGGCAGTATCTGAGGGATCAAGAGGGGTCTTTTCCTGGTAAGGGGCATGTAAGGCAAAAAGATGAGGAGTTGCTGAGGCTTAAGCGAGAGTATGCTGATCTGAAGGAGGAGAGGGACATTTTAAAAAAAGCCTTGGCCATATTCTCACGACAAGGCAAAGGAAGTACCTGTTTATAGAAGAGTATAGGGGAGAATTTAGGGTGAAGAAGATGTGCAAGGTGCTGAAGGTATCTAAGAGCGGGTATTATGCCTGGAGGAGACACGAGCCGAGCAAATGGCAGAAGGAGAACGAATTATTGTTAGGGAATATCCAAGAAGTTCATAGGGATAGCAGAGGCACCTATGGAAGTCCTCGTGTAAAGGTAGAGCTTAATGAGAAGGGGATAGTTTGCGGGAAAAATCGGATAGCCAGGATCATGAGGGAGAACGGAATAAGGGCTAAGGCAAAGAAGAAGTATAAAGCAACGACCGATTCAAGACATAGCTATCCGGTTGCCGAGAATCTTCTCGTAAAGGAATGGCCAGAGACTCCGAATTCCGTATGGACCTCTGATATTACCTATATTCCGACAGATGAAGGCTGGCTGTATTTAGCGGGTGTTATGAATCTAAGGCATCGGAAGATAATTGGACTTTCAATGAAAGATCGATTGACTCAGGATATTACTCTTGATGCATTGAGACAGGCGATTGGGAGGGATTGTCCAAGACTGGGGCTTATTCATCATTCTGATCGTGGAAGTCAGTATGCCTGCAAGGAGTATCAGAGTCTTTTACAGGAGCATGGTATACTTCCAAGCATGAGCAGGAAGGGAAATTGTTATGATAATGCCTGCATGGAATCGTTTTTCCACACCTTAAAGACAGAGCTGATTCACGGCGAAAGATTCAGGACGAGGGAAGAGGCAAGGCTTAGCATCTTTGAGTATGTGGAAGTATTTTACAACCGTGTGAGGAGGCATTCTGCATTGGGATACAAGAGCCCTGCAGAATATGAGAGGCTGCAGAATGCAGCTTAACAGCGTGTCCATTTTTTCGGGGAAAGATCAGTTCAGTGAAAATGAGCTTGCGATTGCCCGCTTTCAGGGAAGGCATGTTGCAGAGATTACAAAACGGTTAATAGGTTAAATGGTAAGTAAGAGTATTGTTTTTAATATTTCGAAGTCTATGTCCTGTAGGTGGCATTGATTTTCACATATTCAGAGGATAGATCTGTAGTCAGAACTTTTGCTTTACCTTTCCCAATCCCTAATTGAATTGTGATCCTGATTTCCTTCTTCTTTAAGATTCTCTTTGCCTCTTTTTCTTTTCTAAGACCAAGACCCTTTCCAACAACCATAAGACCATCAAAATAGATATTCACCTTTTCAGGATTTATACTTAATCCTGAAGAGCCGATGGCAGCCATTATCCTACCCCAGTTCGGATCTTCTCCATTCAATGCAGTCTTTACAAGATTTGAATTGGCTATCCTGAATGCAACCCTTTTGGCATCGTTATCGGTAGATGCCCCTTTCACAGCGAGCTCTATGAACTTTGTAGCACCCTCGCCGTCAAGGACTATCATTCTTGCAAGGCAAGAGGTGATGCTGTCAAGGATCTCCTGGAACTTACTGAACTCCCGGCTTCCTGACCTTATCTCTCTATTACTTGCAAGACCGTTAGCAAAACACAGGACTGAATCATTGGTACTTGTATCCCCATCAATCGTTATACTGTTAAAGGAGTTCTCCACGGATTTTTTCAGGGCAGTCCTCAATGCCATCCCCTCTATTTTTGCATCAGTTAAGATAAAAGAAAGCATGGTGGCTGAAAGGGGGTTCGGAGATAGTTTTGGATATATCATGCCTGCACCTTTTGCTATCCCTGCTACAGTAATCACCCTGCCACCGATCTTACTTCTTGAGGAAGCGATCTTAGGAAAAGTATCTGTGGTCATGATAGCTTCTGCCGCATCATTGAGACCTGCTTTTGAGAGAAGTGAAATCGCCTTTGCAATTCCCTTCCTCACCTTATCCATAGGAAGGTGTTTCCCTATGACCCCTGTTGATGCAACATATACCATCTCTGCAGGGATACCTAAACCCCTTGCTGTAATCCTTGTCATTTCTAATGCATCGGTAAAACCTTTCTTGCCTGAGCAGGCATTTGCATTTCCACTATTTATAACTATGGCCTGACCCCTTCCCGATTTTATTCTTTCAATATCGAGGATTACTGGAGCGGCTTTAACCTGGTTAGTTGTGAAAAGCCCTGCAACCTTAGCCTCAATTTCAGAGAAGATTAAAGCAAGATCCTTCTTCTTTCGCTTCTTGATACCGGCGTAAATACCTACAGCTTTAAAACCGGGGACTATAATAGGTTTCACTTGAGTCCTCTCTACGAGTCGTAGACTATGGGGATAACCCGGGGTAAAGGAGACCCTCTTTTTCATCAAGTCCCATCATGATATTCATATTCTGTATTGCTTGACCTGCTGCCCCTTTACCTAAGTTATCTATCGCTGTTATCACGATGATTCTGCCAACTCTTTGATCCACTTTAAACCCTATATCACAGAAGTTGGTTCCCCTTACATCCTTTGTAAAAGGGAAACGCCCCTGTTCTAAAATCCTTAAGAATGTTTTTCCAGAATAGTATCTTTTATAAAGTGAGAAAAGGTTTTGCTCACTTATATCCTTTTTAATATTGGTGTATATTGTAGTGAGAATCCCCCTATCCATCGGTATAAGATGGGGAGTAAAGGATACAGTGACCTTCTCTCCGGCAAGGAGACCCAGCTCCTGTTCTATCTCAGGAGTATGACGGTGAACCCCAACCTTATAAGCCTTCACCCCCTCATTTACCTCAGAGAATAGATATCCAAGATCAACGTTTCTCCCTGCACCTGATATTCCTGACTTTGAATCTATAACAATCCCTTTAAGATTAATTATCTCTTCTTCTATGAGTGGCGCAAGGCCTA
>JACRGW010000165.1 GCA_016212195.1 Nitrospirota bacterium | reverse complement strand
ACATGGTTTATAATTTTAAAAAGGACAAGAGAATGAGACTCGGAAAGATGGCAAAACTGGCAGGGGTTAATATCCAGACTATCCGTTATTATGAGCGCAGGGGAATATTGAAGCCTGTCTCAAGAACTGAATCAGGCTACCGTTTATATGAAGATAAGGAACTGAAGCGGCTGAAGTTTATCCGCTGTGCCAAAGGATGGGGTTTTACCCTGAAAGAGATAAAGGAACTTATGGATATCCGGATTACCTCCCCTTCTGCCTGTAATAAAGCAATGAAACAGGTGGAAGAAAAGATGAAAACTGTAGAACAAAAGATTGAATCTTTGCAGTCAGCACGAAGGGTTTTAAAAGAATTGATAACAGCGTGTAAAAGGAGGACACCTACAGAGGAGTGCCCGATTTTAAAAGCCATTGACAAAGGAGGTAAATGAATGAGGTTATCAGACCGTTTAACTTCATATGGTCCAGCAGGGGCCATTCTATCAGCGGTTTTAGCCTCTCTTTGTTGTGTTGTTCCATTTGCCCTGGTGATGCTTGGTATCAGTGGTGCATGGATAGGAAACTTACGGGTCTTTGAACCGTATCGCCCCATATTTATCCTGATAGCCATTGGTTTTCTGAGTGCTGGATTTTACAGGGTTTACAGGAAACCTGCGGAGAGGTGTGAACCAGGTGGCATTTGTACGATACCGCAGGCAAAAAGATGGAATAAAGTCATTCTCTGGATGGCCACTTTCTTTGTAGTCTTCATATTGATTCTACCCTATCTTATAAGCATATTGGCGTAAGGGGAAATTAGCGATGCAATGTTGCAGTGTTCAAAAGATGTCGTCAGTTTCATCAGCCTGTCCGCATTGTAGTACACCCGCTCAAAGCGTAAAAGTGAAGACCGTGAAGCACTGGCTTAAGGGTGACCTCGTTCCTGCTGTGCCGGACGCTCTTTTTTATTTTTGCAAAGAAAAAGGATGTCCTGTTGTCTATTTTTCAGGAGATGGGAAAGTGCAATACGCCGCCGCAGAGCTTCGCCACCCGCTGGGAATAAAGGATACATCGGCACCTGTTACAGTCTGCTATTGTTTTGACGTTACTGAGTCAATGATATTAAAGGAAGTGCAGGGAAAGGGGAAATCAGGCTTTTCAACATGGATTGCCAAAGAGGTGAAAGAAGGCAGTTGCGCCTGCGATGTGTGTAATCCAAGCGGACGGTGTTGTCTTTCTGATGTGAAGAGGTTGGAAAAGAGGGTTGCATAACCCAGCCCTGATTAAAATAGGGACAGCATTAAAATAGGGACAAGTGTCCCTAACTAATTAAGGAAGAAAGAATATCAAGGGACCGCCGGGACAAACTGTGTGGAGGGGGAAGAGTGAGCCAGCCAGTTTTTGTAGTAGAAGATGAAAAAAAGATAGCAAGGGTTGTGAAGGCATACCTTGAAGGTGCTGGTTATAGAGTTCTGCATTTTGAAAAGGGAAGGGATGCTATAGATTATGCCTTGAAAGAGACTCCAATCCTTGCAATCCTGGATCTGATGCTGCCTGATATGAGCGGAGAGGAGGTATTTCAGGGGCTTAAAGAGATAGGCGATTTCCCCATCATCATGCTTACAGCAAAATCCTCAGAAGAGGAAAGGGTTGCAGGTTTTGCCTTGGGTGCTGATGATTATGTCGTAAAACCATTTAGTCCGAGAGAACTGGTATTCAGGGTAAAGGCGGTGTTAAAAAGGGCACAGAAAAAGGACATGGGCGACACAGAATCAATGAGTTTTAATAACGGTCTTTTGATAATAGACGGCCGCAGCTACGAGGTAAAAAAGAATAATTCTCCTGTAAGCCTTACTCCAACGGAATTCAAAGTGCTTTTTGTCATCGCATCGTATCCAGGTAAGGTCTTTACAAGATATGAGCTTGTGGAAAAGGCGCTTGGCTATCAATTTGAAGGGTATGAGCGAAGTGTTGATGCCCATATAAAGAATCTCAGACATAAGATTGAAGATGACCCTAAGAGACCTTTATTCATACATACAATCTATGGCGTAGGGTATAGATTCGGCGGGAAAAGGGATGTTTAAGAGTCTTTGGATAAAATTTCTCATACCCCTTTTGATGATCTCTGTTATTGGCTTTTCGGCGGCATTATTCCTTAAGGAATCGATGATCAAGGACTTCAGGGAATATATAGGAGGGGAGATAGAAGACAGGATATATTGGATAATAGCAGACTTGGAGGGCTCACATGAAAGGTATTCAAGGTGGCACGAGGATGCCATGGTTGAAGATGCTATCTGGGCATTGATGTTGGGTTTTGAGATAAAGATACGGGATATGAACGGTATGGTAGTGATGGATACAGAAAGGGCCGTAAATATCCTACCGCCATTAATGAAAAGGAGGGTGATGGCGATCTCAGATTTTAAAAGGGTAGAAGGTACCGAGAGATTTCTGCCCTATCCCCTATTCTTAAGTGGAGGGGAGATTGGCATTCTTGAAGCTAGGTTCATAAGACCCGGAGGGGAGAGTATCTTTTTTATCGAGAGGTCAAATAGATTTTTAATTATTTATCTCCTTGCCCTGGGGGTTCTTGCTATCTTCTTGAGCCTTTTCTTTTCAAGGAGGTTGACAAATCCCATAAGGGAACTTGCCTCTGCTGTTGAAGCCATCGGTGAAGGGGATATCAATAGAAAAGTTGGAATATCAGGCAGTAAAGAGATAAGTAATCTATCGGCCGCTTTCAACAGGATGGCGCAGGCACTTCGGATGCAGGAATCTCTTAGAAAAAAACTTATCTCCAATCTT
>JACRGW010000164.1 GCA_016212195.1 Nitrospirota bacterium | reverse complement strand
GTAATATGGCATTGAGGATATTTTTCTCTGAGTGCATAAAGGAGCGGAGTTGTTCTCAGGACATCTCCGAGGGCGCCAAACTTGATTATACAGATACGAACCCCCATGGGACTGTACCTATCACAGCCATTGCACTCGAGTTTGAACCTACACGGCTTCTCTCCTATAAAATATTTGCAGTCAAAACGGATTTCTGTAGACATATAATTCCTCTTACCACAATTCCGTCATTCCCGTGCAAACGGGAATCCAGTTCTTTTATTTTCTCTCTGGATTCCTACTCCCCGCTTTCGCGGGGACAAGTTTACCCCTACGGAAGCAGGGGCAGGAATGACAGCTTATTGAATAGCTTCGTATACATATAACTCCGCTATAGACCAGTCGAATGGATTTGCATAGCTTGTCTGCGTAATCTTTATATACCTTGCCTCCACAGGTTCAAATATAATCTCTGTCCTTCCGTTTTCCATTTCAAATAGCGGGTGCCCATTCTTCCACGCAAGGGAACCAACATTCCTCGGCAGTTTTACCACCTCTTTCCAGAATACCTTATCCATTGATGTCTCAACAATCACCCCCCTCGGGAAATCGGATAAAAACCTCCCGAGAGCCATAGAAATACCTGAGACCCTCTGATTTCTTCCCATATCGAGGATAAAATATGCACCCGGCCTCTGTGGAGACTTGGTGGCCCACCTCGATGATATATCACGGTCAAAGGCATTCCTGACATCTTCCTGTCTGTAATTGCTCTCAGCAACCCACCCTTCAGGAGAAAGAGGTTCTCCTATTTTCGGTGATACAAATTCATAGAATACCGTATATGGCCCTATTGTCTCCTTCTTGTAACTACCGCCAATCACTCTCAGATTCTCCTCAAAGAGGTCATAAGGAATTCCCAGTGTCGGATGGAATATGAATGCAACATCCTTTGACATGTCCACAATATCGGTATATCTCGGCTTATACCTCCCACCGAACCTCTCATCATAGGGCCGTGCACATATTATATTTTCCCCTGTCTCATAGGTCAATCTATCTGCTATCCAGTAATGGGCATAGGCCTTATTTATCCCTTTGGATTCGAGAAATGCAATCAAAGGCCTGTCATCAGGAAGGTCAAGGGCTTTATCAACTATTTCAGGCACTCCCCAGGCCATATAGACACGAGCATTACCGTAAAGCTGTATAATCAAAATGAGAGCAAACATTACCCCCGCAATCACCTTGTATCTTTTCCATATATCATATATTGCAGCAGAGAGAAGTATAGGGACAACAGAAAAGACAGGCAGGATATATCTCACAGCCCAATTATTCGCACGCTCACTTCTAATAAAGATAATAATGCTTATAATAACAAAGGAGAGGAGCATCTCTGTAGGTCCTATTCTCTTCAATGAAAGTGTGATAAAACCAAGTATATTCTTCCACCTCGTTATAATTATGTATAAAAAGGCTGCGACATAAACCGCACCGAGTATAAGCCCCCAGTACTTTGGAAGTGAGAGGGTATTCCAGTTGTCACCATAAAGGGGGATCTTAATACCAAGAAGTTGAGGTATGACATCCTTAAATAACATGGTCAGGTTAAGAATTGCTCTCCCGATGCCTATCCCCTTTGCCACAGTGAAGGTATCGAAATTATGGGTTATATTGTAAAGGATAAGAGGGAAAAAACCGATGATAAAGGAAAGGACGAATATCCAGAATCTCTTTCTGAATAAAATGAGTTTATCCTGAATAAAAAAGAAAAGAAGTATCAACCCTATATAGTCAATATAAAGGAGATGTATCCAGAAACCTATTCCTGAAAGAAGCCCCATCAATACATGGTATCTCAGTCTCATATCTTCAGAAATTGGTTTATAGGTAGTCCTGTGTAAGAGTAAAAGGGCTGAACTTCCTATGAGGACTATGGCAAGATAGTTGTCAGGTGGTACCAGACTCGTGCATATCGAAAGATAGACCGTAGGAATAGAAACAAGGGTAAGTGAAATAAGGGCAACACCACGACCATACATCTCATTCGCTACCCTGTATGTAACAAAGATAAAGAGTATTCCGACTAAAAGGGGATATACCCTTACAGAAAATGGTATCGTCCCGAAAAGGTAGATGAAGACCGCCTGGAAGAATGACTCGACTGTCCCCATATACGACTGACCCCAGTAGACAACAGGAAATTCACCATCCAGTATATGCTTCGCCATAAGGCCGGGCAGGGCCTCGTCGGTGGATACAGGCAATACCCTATAGGCATGAAGGAAGAAGGCAAGACGGAAGAAGATCCCTGCGATAAAAAGAGCAGTCAGAAGCCTGTTGGAGGAAATAAAATCATAGATCCTTTTTAGCACTTCCCCCTCTGAACCTCTCTTTAATTATTCTTAATAAAAATTTCGTCCCGTGCTTAACTACCTTTGATTTTGCCTCGCCTGCCATTCTGGCCCCTTCGTGGCTTGGAACCTCTACAATCTGGTAGCCCTTCCTTAATGTATTTACGAGCAACTCTATTTCTATCTCAAAATTGGATGAGGTATACCTGAAATCACTGAAGACATCTTTTCTAAAGGCCTTGAAACCATTAAGCGCATCCGAGAGGTATCTTCCATGAAGCAGTCCGAAGATAAGGGTAAGCATGATGTTTCCGAAGGCCCTTATACGGGTGTATTCGTCACTTCCACCATATATCCTCGAGCCGATAACAAGCCCTGCCCCTTCCTCCAGTTTTTCAAGGAAGGCGGGTATATCAAGGGGATTATGGGAGCAATCCGCATCGAGCATGACGATATAATCACCGGTAGCCCTCTCAAAGCCATACCTGAGGGCATTACCTTTTCCCGCTCTGTATTCATTCCTGAAGACAAGGACACCATTCTCTCTTGCCACATCATAGGTATTGTCGATCGAGTGGTCATCAACAACGATAACCTCAAATTCGTATTCCCCCATCCTCTCTCTGAACTGGTTCACCTTTCCAAGGACCATGGGAAGATTCTCTTCTTCGTTCATTGCAGGGATAACAATACTCACCTTTTGTCCTAATTTCATATTCTTCTCTTCCTTCTGTGTTCTTTTAAGCTGATTATTTACATATGTTCGAACACAGATTTATTACTCTTTACCCACTTGAGCAGTCTCCGGACTCCTTCTTCTGGAGATATGTTCGCCGTCCAGCCGAGTTCCTTTTTCGCCTTCGTTGTGTCGGAGATATAGACCTTCTGATCGCTCGGTCTCCAGTCATCATATTTTATCCTTATTTCCGCGCCGATTTCTTTCTTGAGGATATCAAGGAGCTGGAGCAATGAAAGGACATTCTCTTTTCCTCCACCGGTATTAAAGACTCCAAACCGTAAATCTGACTGCAAGAACATATCGTACAATTTTATCAAATCCTCAACATAAAGAACATCACGAACCTGCTTGCCGTCGCCAAAGATTGTTATCTCTTTTCCTAAAAGCGCAGCAATT
This sequence comes from Nitrospirota bacterium, assembly GCA_016212195.1. GTDB lineage: Bacteria > Nitrospirota > Thermodesulfovibrionia > JACRGW01 > JACRGW01 > JACRGW01. The sequence continues at coordinate 217 of JACRGW010000164.1, read as the reverse complement.
GCAAACCATGCAACCCAACCTTGATCCTCGACCCCGAACTGTCTTGTTCCATAAATACAGGACATGCGAAAAATTCCGACCTTTAATCCATAGAGGAGCGCATAATCCTGGCAATAAAGATCGGCTGAGAGTTTTGAACAGCCGTACGGTGTATGCTCGCATAAGTCAACACCGAAATCTTCCGACAGCCCCTTCGAAAATTCTCTGGCGAAGGAAT
>JACRGW010000163.1 GCA_016212195.1 Nitrospirota bacterium | reverse complement strand
TACCTAATGGAAGTAAACTGTTTCTTTTTACTTTAGAAAAAAGGGATACAAACCAACACAGGAAGAGTTAAATAAAAATATAAAACTGAATTGATAAACTACTATGTAAAACCTTTCTGTGCAGATTTTAACCAGGTATCTGAATATGATTAATCCAATTCTTATAGTCGAAGATGACAGAAAGATTGCAAGGGTCGTAAAGGTTTACCTCGAGGGTGAGGGATTCAGGGTAGTCCTCGCAGAGAGAGGTAAAGAGGCTTTAGAGTTAGCGTCGAACGAACAACCTTCCCTTGTAATCCTCGACCTTATGCTTCCTGATATGAGCGGAGAGGAGGTATGTCAGGAACTAAAAGAGATAGGCGATTTTCCTGTAATTATGCTCACTGCAAAATCTTCTGAGGAGGAAAGGGTTGCCGGTTTTGCTCTTGGTGCAGACGATTATATAGTGAAGCCCTTCAGTCCGAGGGAGTTGGTTGCGCGGGTAAGGGCTGTGCTCAAGAGGGCAAAGAAGAAAGACTTATCTGTTACCGGACCGATAAGTTTTAATAAGGGACTGTTAACCATTGATGGAAGAAGTTATGAAGTTAAAAAGAAAGGAACTTCAATAATACTTACACCAACGGAGTTCAAAATAATATCAGTACTTGCGGGATCGTCCGGGAAGGTCTTTACGAGGGGGGAGCTTGTGGAAAAAGCCCTCGGATATGAATTTGAGGGTTATGAAAGAAGCATCGATGCCCACATAAAGAATATCAGACAGAAGATAGAAGATGATCCCAAAAATCCGATATTAATAAATACTATTTACGGTGTGGGGTATAAGTTTTCAGGAAAGATAGATGCCTAAGAGCCTATGGATTAAATTCCTCGTTCTTCTTCTTGCTGTTTCTTTTATTTCTCTATCAGCAGCCTTCTTCTTAAGAGAGCTCATAATCAGGGACTTCAGGGATTATCTTGAAGGGGAGATGGAGGACAGGGTATACAGGGTGATGGCATCCATAGAAGGGTCCTACGAAAAATATTCAGGGTGGAAAGAGGATGCGCTCAAGGAAGATACAATTTGGGCGTTGATGCTTGGATACGAGGTAAAGATACTGGATATAAATAATAAGGAAATTATGAACACTGATAAAGCGGTGGGTTCGCTTTCTCCCCTCATGAAGAGAAGAGTTATTGCCATATCAGGATTTCCTGTTGGTGAGGATTCTTCCACAAAGAATACCTTTACAGTATATCCTCTTTTCTTGGGTGGAAAGGAGATAGGCCGCATTGAAACCCGTTTCATAGGTTTGAAAAGGGACCCGCTGAAGGAGGTAATATTTATAAAACGGTCAAACAGGTTTCTTCTTTTCTCACTCTTTGGATTGGGTGGTTTGGCAGTCATCCTGAGTTTTATCTTTTCAAGGAAACTCACGAATCCTATAAAGAAACTTACCTCTGCTGCCAGGGCAATAAGCGAAGGGAATATCAGAAGCAGGGTTTCTATCCATGAAGGAGATGAAATAAGTGAGCTTGCAAAGGCCTTTAATACCATGGCAGGCAATCTTGAAATACAGGAGTCGCTCAGAAAAAAATTAAGGTCTAATATAGCCCATGAACTCAGGACACCCCTCAGTGCCATGCAGGCTGAACTCGAGGGGATGATAGACGGACTGATGGCTGTTGACAGGGAAAGACTTATGTCTTTGTACGAAGAGACAGGACGGCTGAAAAAGATAATTGAAGGAATGGAGGAACTCTCAAAGGCAGAGGCGAGCGCCCTGGAGATAAGAAGGGAAATGATTACTCTAAATCCTTTTCTGGGCAATATAATGGAGAGGTTCGAAAAATTATTTACTGACAAAGGTATTAAATTTAGGCTCGAATGTGACGATAAAATTACTCTTTATGCAGACCCTGATAAGTTTAGCCAGATAATCATAAATCTTCTCAGCAATTCCCTTAAGGCGACAGCAGGAGAAGGCGCTGTCACAGTAAGGGCACGGAAAGTAGCAGAAAGCACGATGCAAGATGCAGGATACAAGATGCATGATAAGGACATAATGGATCGTGAATCAGGCATCATGCATCCTGACAGGGATTTCATAGAGATCAGTGTGGAGGATACCGGCACTGGCATAAAAGAAGAAGACCTTCCTGTTGTCTTTGAAAGATTTTATAAGGCTACAGAGGGTGGACTTGGTATAGGCTTAACAATCGCAAAGGAACTCGCCGAGGCACATGGGGGAAGGATAGAGCTGAAGAGCGAATACGGAAAGGGTTCAACCTTTACCCTTTATATACCGTCTGGTTAATTAAAGATTGTAAAAAATATCCGATTTACTTACAATAAGAATATCATATAATCAGAAAGGAGGTATTGTCCATGCCTGTTGTTAAACTGAGGGAAAGAGGACAGCTAACTATCCCCTACGAATACAGGAGAGAGCTTGGCCTTGGCAAAGAAGATATACTCAATGTCTTAAAAATCGGCGATGTTCTAATCCTTGTGCCGAAACAGCTTGCCGGCGATGTCGTTTCAGGAAAAATGGCAAGGGCTATGAAGAAAAAAGGGCTGACCCTTGATAATCTTCTAAACAACCTGAGGGAACAGAGAAAAAGATATTCTAAAGAGACATATGCCAAAGCAAAGACCTAAGGTTTTTCTTGACACAAGCGCGTTGATTGCCGGCATAGCATCTTCAAGGGGCGCTGCAAGGGCTGTGCTACAGCTTGCTGAAATTGGTTTGATAGAAGTTTTTGTCTCAAGGCAGGTCATTGTGGAAGCAGACAGGAATATTGAAGAAAAACTGCCGGAAATGCTGGATGAATACAGAGAGTTTATCAAACTCCTTGCACCCGTATTGGTTGATGACCCGCACCAGAAGGATATCGCAAAGTATTTAAAAGT
>JACRGW010000160.1 GCA_016212195.1 Nitrospirota bacterium | reverse complement strand
ACAGAACCACGACATACTATTCATTGATGAAATACACAGGCTCGGTAGAGTGGTAGAGGAAATACTTTATCCCGCAATGGAGGATTTCCAGCTTGATATCATAATAGGTCAGGGACCGAGCGCAAGATCTTTAAAACTGAGTCTGCCAAAGTTTACACTGATTGGGGCAACAACGAGGACAGGACTTCTTACATCACCTTTAAGGGATAGATTCGGAGTAATAAACAGACTCGATTTCTATGGATCAAAGGACATAGAGAGGATAATAAAAAGATCTTCTAAGATACTTGGAATAGAAGTCACAAGTGATGGTGCAATTGAGATAGCAAAAAGATCAAGGGGGACGCCGAGAGTGGCGAATAGGCTCCTCAGAAGGGTGAGGGATTTTGCCCAGGTAAAAGGGGATGGTATTATAGACATTGAGATAACCATGAAGGCATTAGAAAGACTCGAGATAGATGAAAAGGGCTTTGATGAAATAGATAGAAGGCTCCTTCTTACCATCATAGAGAAGTTTGAAGGAGGCCCTGTCGGTCTTGAGACCCTCTCTGCCTCTATAAGCGAGGAGAAGGATACCATAGAGGAGGTATATGAGCCATATCTTATTCAGGAAGGCTTCCTTGAAAGGACTTCAAGAGGAAGGATGGCAACCAGGCTTGCATACGAACATTTTGGCATGCAGAAAAAGGCAGGTCTCTTTTAGATGAATATCTTCCTTCATATATGCTGTGCCAACTGTGCCATATATCCGATAAAGGTGCTCAGAGAAGAGGGGTATGAGGTTACAGGTTTCTGGTACAACCCGAATATACATCCCTATCAGGAATATAAGATGAGACTCGGAGCTGTAAAGGAAATGGCAGAAAAGCTTGACCTCAATATAATCTACAGGGACAGCTATGACCTTGAGGTCTTTCTCAGAAAGGTTGTATATAGGGAGGAAGTGAGGTGTGGAATATGTTATGGAATGAGACTCAAGGCGTCTGCACATGAGGCCTCACTCAGAGGGTTCAAAAACTTTACCACAACTTTACTGTTCAGCAAATACCAGGATTTTAATGGGATCATTGAGATAGGTAAGGATATAAGCAGGGGCTATGGTCTCGATTTCTATAAAAATGACTTCAGGATAGGATGGGAAGAGGGCAGGAAGGTCTCAAAAGAGATGGGTCTATATAAACAGAAATACTGTGGCTGTATATATAGCGAGAAGGAGAGATATTTGAAAAGGAAAGACGATGATAAGTTTGAGAATAAAAAATCTAAGGATATAGAACTTCATACTTGTTGTTAGAAATGCAGGGGTTTCAACCATTAGGGAAGATACTTATAATCATAGGACTTTTTATAATAATCCTTGGTATTATCTTCCTCTTTGCTGGAAGAATTCCCTGGATAGGAAGACTACCAGGTGATATAGTGATTGAGAGGAAAAATATTAACCTTTATATACCTATAACGACAAGTATAATACTAAGCATATTACTAACATTGATTTTCTGGTTTCTATCTAAAAGATGAAACAATGATACCTTGGATAAAAAGGAGCATACAACCTGTCTTGATGATAGAAAATAAATTAATCTACTTTGCATTAATATTACTGATTATTATCCTATCCAGAGAAGGAGAGGCAAGGGATAATATAAGAGTCCTGATAATGGAAAACACACCTTCTGCAACTATAGAATCCCCCTGGGGCTTTGACCTACCTCAAGGTATGATCTCGAACAGGATAGATATAGATAAGGAAGGAATAAAATATAATCCTTTGAGGATAACACCGATAGGAGATTACCTTACACTGAATGGGAAGAGATACAGAGGGAGCATTGAGGTTAGAAAAGGTGAAAAAGGGATTTATATAATTAACGACCTGAATATAGAAGACTACCTTAAAGGGGTTGTGCCACAGGAGATGGACCATAAATGGGATATGGAAGCACTAAAGGCACAAGCAATAGTAGCAAGAACCTATGCACGATATTATATGAAAGAAAATAAGGGCAGGGAATACGACCTTGAGTCATCTATACTGAGTCAGGTATATAACGGTATGGATGGTGAGAGATTCGGGACTACTGTCGCTGTAATGGAAACAGAGGGTATAATTCTTACATACGAAGGAAAGCCGATAGAGGCATTTTACCATGCATCCTGTGGTGGTCGTACAGAGAATTCAGGAGATGTCTGGGCAAAGGATGCCCCTTACCTGAGGGGCGTAGAATGTACAGAGATCAGTCAATCCTGGGAAAGGGAAATGACTTTAGGAGAGATAGAGACCGCCCTAAGGAAAGAAGGTGTTATTAAAGGCAGTATTATTAAATTAGAGGTAGGTTCAACAACAAATACAGGCAGGGTAAGTTATCTTAAGGTATCTGTAAATAATGGGAATTCGAGAGAGAACATTTATATAAGGGGGAATGACTTCAGAAAGACCATTGGGTATACCAGGATACCGAGTACCTATTTCAGGATGGTAGTAAATGGGGCTGGGGTCAAGTTTCTTGGTAAGGGTGCCGGACATGGTGTAGGTTTCTGCCAGTTCGGTGCAAAGGAAATGGCAGAGAGGGGAAAGAACTTTAAGGAAATATTGAGACATTACTATAGGGGTGTAGAGATTGGGAATAACAGAGACCTATAAGATTGATAATTACGATTACAAAATTCCTCCAGGTATTATAGCACAGTATCCAGTTGATCAAAGGGATAAGGCGAGACTCCTCGTACTCGACCAAAAGGGTAGAATAGAACACAGGGTTTTCTATGATATTGTTGATTACCTAGGTCCTGGTGATGTCATTGTACTGAATGATTCTAAGGTCATTAATGCAAGACTGAATGCGATAAAAGAGGATACAGGGGGAAAGGTTGATATCCTCCTTATTAAAGATCTGGGAAATCAGGAATGGGAGGTAATGGTTAATAAAAGGCTTAAACCATATCAGAGATTGTTAGCTGGAAAGGGTGCACTTATAGGTCAGTTTATGAATGAAAATGGGGGAAAGGTGATAAGGTTTTATGGCAAAGAAGTTGATAAAAAGTTAAGGGAAATAGGTCTTCCTCCACTACCGCCCTATATAAAGAGAAATGGATCTGGTTCTAAATCATATTCAGGAATTGACAGAGAAAGGTATCAAACCGTATATGCTGAAAATGAAGGTTCTCTGGCAGCTCCAACAGCAGGTCTTCATTTCACGGTTTCGTTACTTAATAAACTAAGGAACAGAGGAGTAAAGATAGTCAAGATCACTTTACACATAGGGCCGATAACATTCAGGCCCGTAAGGGTAGGGGATATAAGTTACCACAGGATGGAACATGAATTTTACAACATACCTCTCGAGACAGCGGATGTTATAAACAGTTCGAAGAAAAATGGGGAGAGGATAATAGCTGTGGGAACTACAACAGCGAGGGCTTTGGAATCCGCCACTGATAGAGAAGGCAATGTTATTCCTGGATCGTCTTCGACAGATCTCTTTATCTATCCAGGTTATAACTTTAAGGTGATAGATGTCCTGATCACGAATTTTCATCTTCCGAAATCAACACTCCTTATGCTTGTATCTGGATTAGCTGGCATTGAGTGTATAAAGGAAGCCTATAAAGAGGCGATAGAGAAGGGATACAGGTTTTATAGTTATGGGGATGCAATGTTGATTCTTCATTCCCAGCGGAGGAAAAGTGTTTAACCATCAATATTCAAGACATAAATCTGGTTCTGAAACAAACTGGAAAAGGGCGTTTCTGTTTGTGCTCGGGGGTCTTTTTTCAGGCGCATTGATATTTATATCAGGGTTTATACTTGGCACAAGGATGGAAGCCAAAAAAATAGACCATTTTCTTAAGACTCAGGAGTCAAGAACCAGGACAGAAGAAAAAGGGCTTAAGACAAAAGAGGGACCAAAACCCAGGATTGAAGACTCAAAGGGTGATTTATCTAAAGGCATCTCCAGAGATAACGGAAAACAAAAGTCAGAGAATAAAGATTTAACCTTTTACCAAACTCTTGCTTCAAAAAGAAAAAAGGATTCTGTTGGTCTCGAATCAGGTCAGAATTCAAAAAAGAAATCAGAGACCCAGAATCAGGTCAAGGGAGTTAAGGAAAAAGTTCGAGATTCCTCGGGGGCATCTGAAACTCCAGGTAAGACTTATGCAGTGCAGGTTGGGGCATATACAACGAACGACATTGCAGAAAAAGTGATGAATAAACTGAAAAAGAAGGGTTACTATGCCTATATAGCGACTAAAGATATTCAGGGCGAAGGTACACTATATAAGGTATGGGTAGGCGAGTTTAAAGATAGGGAGAAAGCAGAAGAGCAGGTTAAGAGGATTAAGGTAAAAGAGAATATTCAGGCCTTTGTGGTATTAAAATGAGGAAATTTCGATTGAATAGAGTAAAACTTTGTGGTAAAATATTTTATATTGAAAAAGAATTAAAAGGACAGGTTAAATAAGCTTAAATCCTTTATGTTTAAACACTTTATTGATTAAGAAAAAGGAGGATTAGACGAGTAAGAAAGAATTAACCGTTGAGAATGAAAGAGACCTTTCGTTCCTCTATGGAGATATGGATAGGAACAGGAAATTCATCGAAGATGTATTTGGTATTGAGGTAAAAGCGAGGGGGAATAAGATACTCATAGAAGGAAAAGAGGAAGCGGTTGAGCGCGCCAGAAAATTACTCGATGAACTTAGCTCTCTCGGTTCCGAAGGTTTTTCTATCCAGCCAGAGGATATCAGGTATGCCATAAGGGCCTTTGCTGAAGATAAAGGGGCACCTATCAGGGAATTGTTTCTTAACGCAATCCCTGTCTCATCAAAAAAGAGATTTATAATACCAAAAACAGAGGGACAGAGAAGGTATGTTGAAGCCATCAGGGAGTATGATATTGTAATTGGGATAGGACCTGCGGGGACTGGTAAAACCTACCTGGCTATGGCAATGGCCGTGTCAGCACTCATTAAGAAAGAGGTTGCGAGAATAATTCTTGCAAGACCTGCTGTAGAGGCAGGTGAAAAACTCGGGTTCCTGCCAGGTGATATGTATGAAAAGGTAAATCCTTATCTGAGACCCCTTTACGATGCCCTCTTCGATATGATGGAAATGGATAAGGCAAATAAACTCCTTGAGAGAGGCGTTATAGAAATAGCCCCGCTTGCCTTCATGAGAGGCAGAACCCTTAATGACTCTTTCATTATCTTGGATGAAGCCCAGAATACAACATTAGAGCAGATGAAGATGTACCTCACCCGCTTAGGCTTTAACTCCAAGACAGTCATTACAGGCGATATAACGCAGGTAGACCTCCCGCCCGGGAAGGCCTCCGGTCTTATTGAATCCCAGAAGATCCTATCTGATATTAAAGGGATCAAGTTTATCTACTTTACAGAGAAGGATGTGGTGAGACACAGGCTGGTACAGGAGATTATAAAGGCCTACGAAAGATATGAAAAGGGTTCTAAAGGCGAGGGAGAATAATCACCATAAGGTTATTCCTTTTCCAAAAGAGGGGATTCAGGCTGATAAAGATATAAAAAGCCTTATCCAGCTCTGGCGGTCACATCTAAAGAAAGAAGAAATCCTGAAAGGTCTTCTGGCATTTTCAATCATCCTTTCTCTTTCACTTATCCTTTCACCAGAAACCGAACCTTTCCGCTGTGAATTTCTATCAAGGGGAATAATATTATCACCCTGGATGGTAAGGATTGGTCTCTTCCTCATAAGTTTCCTCATAATATATATAATCTACAGAGATATAAACAGGTATAAGCCCTTACTCACAAAAGACTTGCGGAAACTTGGTCTCTTAGGCATCCTTCTAATAGGGACTATACTCCTTTCAAAGTTTTCCTATGTCATTCTTAATGCCTTTGCTGATTACATCGGATTTGTAGGTTCCCCTACCATTATCTTCGGAATCCCTGTTGCGTCCGGAGCCATGTTGGTAGCCCTGCTCTTTGATATACACCTCGCTATAGTCTTCTCTTTTACAATAGGTCTCCTCTCAGGTGTATGGGTTACCTCTGAGACATTATTTCCTATATATGTTTTTATAGGTAGCATTGTTGCCTCTTTCAGTGTCATCCGCTGTAGTAAAAGGTCAGCCATATTAAGGGCAGGCTTTTTTGTAGGCTTGGCAAATCTTTTAACAATAATAGCTATAGACCTGCATAACGGGACATTGTTTACATACAAAGCCCTTTTAGATTTCCTCTTCGGTTTGAGTAATGGCTTTGTTTTAGCCATTGTAGTATCTGGACTTCTTCCTCTCTTCGAGTCTGTTTTTAAAATTACTACAGATATAAAATTACTTGAACTCCTTGATCTTAATCAGCCTTTGATGAGAAACCTTTTAATGGCTGCCACTGGCACATATCATCATAGTATTATTGTGGGGAATCTATCTGAGACTGCGGCTGAGGCTATAGGCGTGAATCCCCTCCTCGCTCGGGTAAGTTCTTACTATCATGATGTGGGAAAGATGAAGATGCCAGAATATTTTATCGAAAACCAGGGAACAGTCAACCTGCATGATAAATTAACTCCGAGCATGAGCAGTCTTATATTAACATCCCATATAAAAGAGGGAGTTGAACTCGCAAAGAGTCAGGATCTACCGGAGGTTGTTATAGATATAATACGCCAACATCATGGCACAAGCCTTATAACATATTTTCATCAGAAAGCTAAGGATAGTTGGGATTCCTCTATGGCGCCTATCTCGGAAGATGATTACAGATATTCCGGCCCTAAGCCACAGACAAAGGTAGCAGCCATCGTTATGCTTGCGGATGCTGTAGAGGCATCATCAAGGGTTCTTCAGGACCCCACACCTGCAAGGATCTCAGCACTCGTACATAAGATAGTAACGAATATCTTTGTAGATGGTCAGTTAAATGAATGTGAATTGACCTTAAAGGATCTCGATGAGATTACAAAAAACTTTAATCTTATCCTTTCCGGAATATTTCATCACAGAATAATATACCCTAATATGGGCATTCCTCCCGGAATCGAGCAACGACCTTATGATACGCATAAGAAATCAGCAGCGGAAGATCAGAGTAAACCTGCCGAGAATACAAAGGACGATAAAGAGAATCTTAAAGATACTGACCTTTCCCTATGATCCCGAGTTGAGCATCCTCCTTGTGAATGATAAAAAGATGGAGGAACTGAACTCGAAGTACAGGGGGATTAAGAAGACTACTGATGTCATATCTTTTCCGGTAGAGGAAGAAAAATTTCATAATTTCCATCCAGAGGTGCTCGGAGATATCATAATTTCTATCCCTGCTGTGTTTCGACAGGCGAGGGAAAGAAGAGTAACTCTATATAATGAACTCAATACCCTTCTAATTCACAGCATACTCCATCTATACGGTTATACCCATTATACAGAGACTGAGGCGGAGAGGATGAGAAGAAAAGAGAAAGAGATTGCTTCGTTGCTTCGCTCCTCGCAATGACATAAAATCATTAGTATTAATTAAATTGTCATTGCGAGCGTAGCAAAGCAATCCCGTGTTTTTTATAATAGGTTTTAGGATTTTATTATGAAACCCAAGAACTGGTTCGAAAGTGCAAACCTTGCGATAGAGGGAATCATTTATGTTGTGAGGACCCAGAAACATATGAGATGGCATTTCCTTGCAGCGATAGCGGTCCTTCTGATAAGCCTTCTATTAGGTCTTTCAAAGATGGAATTCATAGCGATAACTTTAGCTATTATCATTGTCCTTTTGTCAGAGATGGTAAATACAGCAGTGGAAGTTATGGTAGACCTCTTTCAGGAGGAGTACCATCCCCTTGCAAAGATAGCGAAGGATATAGCAGCTGGTGCTGTCCTTATAGCTTCGGCAGGGGCATTAGTGATCGGTTATCTCGTTCTCTTCCCTCAAGTGAACCGTATTATGACATCAGGGATTCCACGAGTAAAACAGACTCCTGAACATATCACATTTATATCCCTTATCATAGTGATAATAGCTGTAATTATTACGAAGGCATATACAGGCAAGGGACTTCCTTTGAGGGGAGGCCTGCCGAGCGGTCATGCCGCCATAGCCTTTTCTATCTGGATATCTATCACCTTTATTACTGGAAACATACTTATATCGTTATTGACATTGTTTCTGGCTCTCTTAGTTAGTCGTAGCAGAATAGTATTGGGAGTCCATACCCTCTGGGAAGTGATCTTGGGTACACTATTAGGGTCAATTATTACACTTTTGATCTTTCAGGTTTTCAGATGAACCATAATAATATATAAATTTTTGTCATTCTGAACTTGGTTCAGAATCAATAGATGCTGAAACAAGTTCAGCATGACAGGAAGCGAAGTAAAGAAATTGTTTTATATGGAAAATAAAAAGGACATATTCGGCAGACTTAAAGATGGACTTCTTAAAACCCGCAGAAACCTTACAGAAAGGATCGAAGGAGTATTTGGTGGGAGGATAGATACCCCAGTTCTTGAGGAAATTGAAGAGATGCTTATCACATCTGATTTAGGGGTGAAAGCCAGTAAAGAGATTATTGGTATTATAGAAAGGACTGACCCTGCGAATCTAAGGGAGACCCTGAAGGTGGAGATATTCAAGATCCTTAAAAAGGGAGAAGCACCTCTCCTTATAAATGGTCATAAACCTGCGGTCATTATGGTTGTAGGTGTAAATGGTACTGGTAAGACAACAACCATAGGTAAGCTTGCGAAGAGATTTAAGGATGAAGGGAAAGAGGTCTTACTAGTCGCAGGGGATACATTCAGGGCAGCCGCAATAGAGCAGTTATCAATATGGGGAGACAGGGTAGGGGCAAGGGTGGTAAAACATAAAAGCGATGCAGACCCAGGGGCTGTTGTCTTTGATGCCATCCAGTCTGCAAAGGCAAAAGGTGTTGATATAGTTATTGTAGATACTGCAGGGAGGCTCCATACAAAAGTTTATCTTGTGGAGGAACTTAAGAAGGTAAAAAGGGTAATGGATAAAGAACTACCCGGAGCTCCGCATGAAGTCCTACTTGTAATTGATGCCTCAACAGGACAGAATGCGATTGAACAGGCAAGGATATTTTACGAGGCTATAGGTGTTACAGGGATCGTCCTCACTAAGCTCGATGGAACTGCAAAAGGTGGAATAATAATAGCGATTATCAAAGAACTCGAAATACCTGTAAAGATGATAGGGATAGGAGAGAAGATAGATGATCTAAGAGATTTTAATGCTGAGGAATTCACAGAGGCACTGTTTACTTAATCTCTTTATTTATATTTGAACATTAGCTAAAAGATATTTTATATTGTATATTCATTCTTAAAGTAGTTAAAATACAGTAAAAGGGATGAAGAAGAAAAAAGGATTCTCATTGATCTCGGGCTGAAAAAGATAGAAGAGAAAGAAACGAATGACTTCCTCCCAATTGACTTCAGGAGAAGACGACTGAAAATCTTATAATTAGTAATAAAAAATAGTTGACAAAGATTTGACTTTCTGATATATAATACTAAACCTTTAAAACTAACCCCGCGAGGTTAGAAAGGAAATATAAATGAAATTAAAAAAATTGAGATTTTTAAAAGACCTTCTTCCTAAGGGGAGAAGGTTTTTTTATGCCCGGAGAACGAATGTCTAAACCAAAGGAGAAGGCTGTAATACTCGATAAGACCGCAGTCGAAAGGACCCTGAGCAGGATGACCCATGAGATACTTGAGAGAAACAGGGGTATAGAGGACATTATTTTTGTAGGGATAAGGACAGGCGGTGTGCATCTTGCGAGAAGGATTGCCAAAAAGGTCAGAGAGATAGAGAAGAAGGAGGTGCCTGTTGGAATTCTTGATATCACCCTTTACAGGGATGACCTTGGGACAAAGAAGAAACCATCACTGAGGAAAACAGATATACCCTTCCCGATAACAGATAAAAAGGTGATTCTTGTTGATGATGTATTATTTACCTGCAGGACTATAAGGGCTGCCCTTGATAGCCTTATGGACTTCGGAAGACCGAGCCTTGTTCAGTTGGCTGTCCTTATTGACAGGGGGCATAAGGAACTTCCGATAAGGGCGGACTATGTGGGTAAGAATATACCTACATCACAGAAGGAGTCTGTTAAGGTTATGCTTGAAGAGGAGGGGTTTGATGACAGGGTAGTATTGATGGAGGAAGTAGAGTGAGACTTTCGGGGAAGGACATTCTTGGTATAAAGGAGCTGAGTACGGATGAGATAAACCTCATCATCGAGACAGCGGAATCCTTCAAGGAGGTTCTCGAGAGGGATATAAAGAAAGTACCCACATTGAGAGGTAAGACCATAGTAAACCTCTTCTATGAACCGAGCACAAGGACAAGGATATCCTTTGAACTCGCGGGGAAAAGGATGAGTGCCGATGTAATCAATATAGCCCCTTCGATCAGTAGCATCGTGAAAGGTGAAAGCCTCATAGATACTGTAAAGAATATAGAGTCTATGAATTCTGACTTCATTATTCTGAGGCATTCTGCTGCAGGTGCCCCCTATCTGATCTCAAAGGTATTAAAGAGTTCTGTCATAAATGCCGGAGATGGCTCTCATGAACATCCCACTCAGGCACTCCTTGACATACTTACAATCAAGGAGAAAAAAGGAGGGACTCAGGGCCTTGATGTTGCGATAATAGGTGACATATCCCATAGCAGGGTGGCGAGGTCAAATATCTATGGCTTAACAAAACTGGGTGCGAAGGTTAGGGTTTCAGGACCTCCTACAATGATACCCTGGGGGATCGAGAAACTCGGTGTGAAGGTTTTTTATAAAATGGAAGATGCCCTTAAGGATGTTGATGTGATAATGATGCTTAGGATACAGCTTGAGAGACAGGAAAAGGGTCTTTTTCCGACTATCAGGGAGTATGCAAAACTGTACTGCCTCACACCTGAAAGGGTTAAACTTGCCAGGGAGGATGTGATAATAATGCACCCCGGGCCTATAAACAGAGGGGTTGAGATATCACCTGAGGTTTCGGATGGTTCTTACTCTGTTATCTTAGAGCAGGTTACAAATGGACTTGCTGTAAGGATGGCTGTCCTTTATCTACTATCAGGAGAGGCTGAATGAAAAAAGAGAAAGAGGAGACAAACATAAAAAACTCATCACTCATCACGCATCGCTCATCACTTTTAATAAAGGGTGGTAGGGTTATAGATCCCTCTTCTAACCTTGATGAGATAACGGATATCTTGATAGAGAATGGAAAGATAACAAAGATTGGAAAAATTCAAGATTCAACCCTGAAACAAGTTCAGGGCAAGACTCAAAGCTCAGGACTTAGAGACTTGGATGTTATAGATGCCAAGGGAAAGGTCGTTGTGCCTGGGCTAATCGATATGCATGTCCATTTAAGGGAACCAGGCTATGAGTATAAGGAGACGATAAAGACAGGGACAGAGGCCGCAAGGGCAGGTGGGTTCACTGTTGTATGCTGTATGCCCAATACTAACCCTGTAAATGACAGCAGGTCAGTAACAGAGTTTATTCTCGATAGGACAATAAAAGAAGGCTCAACAGATGTCTATCCTATAGGGGCTATAAGCAAGGGTCTGAAGGGTGAAGAACTCTCAGAGATGGCGGATCTCGTAGAAGCAGGTTGTGTAGCATTCTCAGATGACGGGAAATCTGTAATGGACAGTGAACTGATGAGGAGGGCGATGGAGTATGCCATTGCACTTGGGGTCCCTATAATATCACATTGTGAGGATACAAACCTGTCTAAGGGTGGTGTTATGAATGAAGGCTTTGTCTCAACAGAACTTGGACTTCAGGGGATTCCTGATTCTGCTGAGGAAGTGATTATATCCAGAGACCTGTTGCTTGCCGAGATAACAGGTGTAAAACTCCATATTGCCCACGTAAGTACAAAGGGCTCTGTAAGACTTATAAAAGAGGCAAAGGAAAGGGGGATAGGGGTAACTGCCGAGACCTGTCCGCATTATTTTCTCCTTACTGATAATGAGGTCAGGGGCTATGACTCAGATGCTAAGGTAAACCCTCCCCTTAGAACAGAAGAAGACATTGAGGCAATAAAGCAGGGTCTGAAGGATGGGACAATAGATGTAATTGCGACAGACCATGCACCCCATAATATAGCCGAAAAATTGGTGGAGTTTGATTATGCACCCTTTGGCATAGTCGGTTTAGAGACAGCCCTTTCACTATCTTTAAAACTCGTTGAATGGGGAGTACTGACTATAAATGAACTCATAGAGAAGATGACTGCTAATCCAGCGAGGATTTTGGGTTTGAAAAAAGGGATATTGAATGTTGGCTCTGATGCGGATGTCACAATAATAGATATGAATCAAAAGGTTACAGTTGACCCTATGAAGTTTAGGTCAAAGGGCAGGAATACGCCATTTAAAGGTGCTAAATTAAAAGGTCTTCCAATAATCACCATCTTAAGAGGGAAAACCTAAAGGTTGTTTTTAACTTTATGTTATACTTTAAGAATTGTTACTAACATTTTGAAATGGAATGAATAAATCTATCCTTGTTTTATCTGATGGGGTGGTTTTCGAAGGACATTCCTTTGGTTCAGAAGATGAGACCATAGGAGAGGTTGTGTTTAATACCTCTATGACAGGTTATCAGGAAATACTCACCGATTCTTCATATAAAGGTCAGATAGTAGCAATGACATATACACAGATAGGTAATTACGGTGTGAACGAAGAGGATATAGAATCAGAAGGAGGAATAAAGGCTGAAGGCTTCATAGTAAAAGAGGTCTGCACTACCCCGAGTAATTGGCGTTCATCAATAAGCCTGCCTGAATATATGAAACGGAATAATATAGTTGGTATCCAGGGCATTGACATAAGGGCTTTGACAAAACATCTGAGGGATTATGGTGCACAGATGGGTGCCATTTCTACAATAGATTTGAATCCAGAAAGTTTACTCGAAAAAGTAAAGGCACATCCTGGTATATCTGCCTTAGATTATGTAAAAGAGGTAACTACGAAGAAACCATATAAATGGAAGGAAGGGGTTTGGGCGTGGAAGCCTCCAAGGGTTCATAGTTCACAGTTCACAGTTCAAAGTTTTAAAGACTCCGAACTCCGAACCCTGAACTCAAATTCCCCCTCACCCCCCTTTACTCAAGGGGGGCAGGGGGGGATTAAAGTAGTCGTCTACGATTTCGGGGTAAAGTTTAATATTCTGAGAAACCTTGTCGAGGTTGGGTTCGATGTAACTGTTGCTCCTGCTGAGACACCAGCAGAAGATGTCCTTGATATGAATCCAGATGGGATAATTCTTAGTAATGGGCCAGGTAATCCTGAGAGGGTTACCTATGGCATAGAAAATACAAGGAAACTAATCGGAAAGAAACCAATCTTCGGGATTTGCCTCGGTCATCAGATATTAGGACTTGCGATGGGGGGTAGGACTTATAAATTAAAATTTGGCCATCACGGAGGGAATCACCCTGTTAAAGAACTGTCAACTGAAAAGGTAGAGATTACAGCGCAGAATCATAACTACTGTGTTGATATAAAAAGTCTTCATGGAAAAGTGGGGCTTACACATAAGAATCTATACGATGGTACGGAGGAAGGAATGGAACATGTGGAGTTTCCAGTATTTTCTGTCCAGTATCATCCTGAGGCAGGACCAGGACCGAATGACGCAAGATACCTCTTTAATAGATTTGTGGAAATAATTAAAAATAATGCCTAAAAGAACTGATATAAAAAAGATACTCATCATAGGCTCCGGGCCTATTGTTATAGGGCAGGCATGCGAATTCGATTATTCAGGTACACAGGCATGCAAGGCACTAAAGGAGGAAGGTTATAAAGTAATTTTAGTAAATTCCAACCCCGCCACTATCATGACAGACCCTGAAATGGCAGACAGGACATATATAGAACCAATAACACCTGAGGTTGTATCAAAGATAGTAGAGAAGGAAAAACCGGATTCAGTTCTGCCTACGATGGGTGGGCAGGTGGCATTAAATATTGCTGTTAGTCTTTCTGATAATGGGATTCTTCAGAAATATAGCGTGAAACTTATAGGGGCAAACCCGGATGCGATAAAAAAGGCAGAGGATAGAAACCTCTTTAAAGAGGCAATGAAAAGGATAGGACTTGAGGTTCCTGAAAGCGTTTATGTCCACACAAAGAAGGACGCAATGAAGAGTATTGACAGAATAGGTTTTCCTGCAATCATAAGACCATCCTTTACGCTCGGCGGTACAGGCGGGAATGTGGCATTTAATATAGAGGAGTTTAAGGAATATGTTGATTGGGGTTTAAAGACAAGTCCTGTAGGACAGATACTCATAGAGGAGTCAGTACTCGGGTTGAAGGAGTTTGAACTCGAGGTGATGAGGGATAAGAAAGACAATGTTGTTATTATCTGCTCTATAGAGAATTTTGACCCAATGGGTATCCATACCGGTGACTCCATCACTGTAGCACCTGCACAGACCCTGACAGATAAAGAATACCAGATCATGAGGGATGGTGCGATAAAGATAATGAGGGAGATAGGGGTTGATACAGGTGGTTCAAACATACAGTTCGCTGTGAATCCTGAAGACGGAAGGCTTGTAGTGATCGAGATGAACCCGAGGGTATCGAGGAGTTCTGCCCTTGCCTCTAAGGCGACAGGTTTCCCTATTGCAAAGATCGCAGCTAAGCTCGCAGTAGGGTTGACCCTTGATGAGATACCAAACGATATAACCAAGAAAACACCTGCCTCTTTCGAACCTTCGATAGACTATGTGGTTGTAAAAATCCCAAGGTTTACCTTCGAAAAATTCCCTGAGGCAGATGACACATTAACGACACAGATGAAATCGGTTGGAGAAGCAATGGCGATAGGGAGGACATTCAAGGAGTCGCTTCAGAAGGCTATAAGGTCACTCGAGATTGATAGATATGGTTTTGAGACCATGAAGGAGAGAAAAGAAGAAAAAGAGAAGGGCATCGAAACGATAAAGGAAAAACTGAGAATACCTAACTGGGAAAGACTTTGGTATATTGCAGATGCCGTAAGGGTTGGGATTTCAGTGGAAGAGATATATGATCTGACGAAGATAGATCCATGGTTCCTGAATAATATAAAAGATATAATCGATGTAGAGATAGAGTTAAAGGGTTTTGTGAAAGGGGTGAGGGAGATAGGGAAGGATAAGACACTTACTGTGGCACCTTACCTTCTTTCTAATGAAATCCTAAGGAAGACAAAGGAGACAGGTTTTTCAGATATAAGAATAGCGAGGTTATTAGGTACCGATGAGAAGGTAATAAGGAGTCTGAGAAAAGAGATGGGTATAAAGGCGGTCTTCAAGACAGTTGATACCTGTGCTGCTGAATTCGAGGCATATACGCCTTACCTATATTCAACTTATGAAAGACCATTTTATAGAGTAACGAACAATCCCCCCAGCCCCCCTTTAATAAAGGGGGGTGAGGGGGGATTAGTAGAGTGCGAGGCTAATCCTTCAAAGAGTAAGAAGATCATGATACTAGGAGGTGGACCAAACAGGATAGGGCAGGGGATAGAATTTGATTACTGTTGTGTCCATGGTGCATTCGCTTTAAAGGAGGACGGTTATGAAACAATAATGGTGAACTGCAATCCGGAGACAGTGAGCACAGACTACGACACCTCTGACAGGCTCTATTTCGAACCCTTGACTATAGAAGATGTTCTTAATATTATAGATATTGAAAAACCAGACGGTGTGATTGTACAGTTTGGAGGGCAGACACCCCTGAAACTCGCTGTTCCTCTTGAGAAGGAAGGTGTAAAGATAATAGGGACATCTCCTGATTCCATTGACAGGGCAGAGGATAGAAAGAGGTTCAAGGAACTTTTACATAAACTTAATTTAAGACAGGCAGAAAGTGGCACTGCCCGCTCCTTTGAAGAGTCGGCTAAGATTGCTAAAGCGATAGGCTATCCGGTTATGGTCAGACCTTCTTATGTCCTCGGTGGAAGGGCTATGGAGATCGTCTATGATGAGAAGAGTCTCAGGGAATATATGATAAAGGCAGTAAAGGTATCTCCTGAACATCCAATTCTTATAGATAAATACCTTGAGGATGCTATAGAAATAGATGTGGATGCCATATCCGATGGTATAGATGTTGTGATAGGCGGTATTATGGAACATATAGAAGAGGCAGGCGTTCATTCAGGGGATTCAGCTATGTCACTGCCACCATACTCGCTGGGAAAGGAGATTGTTGAGGAGATTAAACGGCAGACAAGGGCATTGGCTATAGAACTAAAGGTAATTGGGCTTATGAATATTCAGTTTGCTGTTAAAGGAAACGATATCTATATCCTTGAAGTGAACCCAAGGGCATCAAGGACTATTCCCTTTGTGAGCAAGGCAATTGGTGTTCCCTTGGCAAAAATGGCAGCGAGGATAATGGCCGGAAAGACCCTTAAAAAACTCGATTTTACCGTAGAGAAAAAAGTTTCCCACATCTCTGTGAAAGAGTCAGTCTTCCCCTTCGAAAAGTTCCCAGGAGTAGATACGATCCTGGGACCTGAGATGAAATCTACAGGTGAAGTGATGGGGATAGACCTTGATTTCGGTAAAGCCTTTGCTAAGGCACAGGCAGGGGTAGGGACTACTGTCCCATTGAAGGGAAAGGTGTTAATAAGCGTGAGGGATGAAGACAAACCTGCTGTTTTACCTGTTGCTAAAAAATTTCTTAAGATGGGTTTCACAATAGAAGCTACAAAAGGAACTGCAGAATTTCTGAAGAGAGAGGGTCTTTCTATAGATGTAGTGAATAAGGTGACAGAGGGAAGACCTCATATTGTTGACCATATAAAGAATGGAGATATAGACCTTGTGATAAATACCGTAAGTGGTAAGGAATCTCATAAGGATTCATATTCTATAAGAAGGACAGCCCTTACATACAAAGTCCCTTATTTCACTACAATGGGAGGGGCGAGGGCGGCTACTTATGCTATAGCTGCCCTTCTTAAAGAGGAGGTCGGTATCAGGGCTTTACAGGAATACCATATTCTTAAAAAGGATAAAACCCTTCTTAAGTCAGGAATGAAGGAGTTGGTACAATGAAGAAGATCCCTATGACAAAAGAATGTTATGAGAAACTAAAGGAAGAACTGGCTTATCTTAAAAAGGTGGAGAGGTCAAAAAATATTAAGGAAATAGAAGAGGCAAGAGAACACGGTGACCTTTCTGAGAATGCGGAATACCATGCCGCAAAAGAAAGGCAGTCCTTTATAGAAGGAAAGATACAGGAGATTCAAGGTAAACTTGCCCATGCCCAGGTAATAGATACCTCTAAATTGTCAGGAGAAAAGGTTGTCTTCGGTGCAACGGTGAAACTCCGTCATGTAGATTCTAATGAGACAAAGACATATACCCTTGTTGGTGGTGATGAGGCAGATATAAAGAATGGAAAGATCTCAGTACAATCACCTGTAGGGAAGTCCCTTATCGGACATATAATAGGTGATACAGTAAATATAAAAACACCAACCAGGGATATCGAATACGAGATCTTAGAGATAAAATTTGGATAGTAAGCAATTCATCTCCACCATAAAAACCCATACAGAAGTTTCTCCTGACTATTTCCTCCTTTCCATGGAACTTCCTTCTGAAGTTAAGAGACCCAAACCCGGCCAGTTCTTTATGATAAAGGTAGGAAGGAATAATGACCCACTTCTGAGGAGGCCTTTAAGTATTCATCGGTTAATCTCTGCAGATACAGTCCAGATACTTTATAGAGTTAGAGGTAAGGGAACAAGGGTTTTAAGTAAAAGGGTGCTAGGAGAGAGACTTGATATCCTTGGTCCTCTCGGAAAGGGTTTCGAAATCCCTTCTCAGATAAATGAGGCGATACTCGTTGCAGGCGGAGTAGGTATCGCACCTCTTTTCCCTCTTGCAGAGGAATTAAAGAGGGCAGGAAAGTCGATAAAACTTTTTATCGGTGGAAAGAACAGAGAAGATATCCTCTGCGAAGATGATTTCAGGTCTCTTGGTCTTGAAATATATATCTCAACGGAGGACGGGAGCTATGGAAAGGGAGGGCTGGTTACAGATATTTTAGAAGATTATATCCAGACTCCAGACTCCAGACTCCAGACTCAAATGTATGCCTGCGGTCCAAAACTGATGTTAAAAGTAGTTTCAGAAATTGCGAGGTTTTATTCACTTCCCTGTTATGTATCTCTTGAGGAAAGGATGGCCTGCGGGATAGGGGCTTGCCTTGGGTGTGCAGTTAAAACAAGGGTTCAGAGTTCAGAGTTAAGAGTCAAGGGGAAAAACTCCAGACTCCGAACTCCAGACTCCAGACTCTATAGACTAGTCTGTAAGGACGGACCTGTATTCAATGCAGAGGAGATTGACTGGGATGGCTGATCTAAAAGTAAAGATAGGATCTCTTGTTCTAAAAAATCCTGTGATGGTTGCCTCAGGGACATTCGGTTATGGTGAAGAGTATAGCCCATATATAGATCTTAATATTCTCGGTGCAATTATTACAAAGGGAATATCGCTTCATCCCATTGACGGTAATCCACCTCCGAGGATATGGGAGACACCTTCAGGAATGCTTAACTCAATAGGACTTCAAAATGTGGGAGCAAAGGCGTTTATTAAAGAAAAATTATCCTATCTTAAAAGTTTTGATACAAAGATTATCGTAAATATCTTTGGTACTACCGTAAAGGAATATGCGAAGGTAGCTGAACGTCTTTTCGCGACTCAAGGTGTAGATGCGATAGAGCTCAATATATCCTGCCCCAATGTCAAGAAAGGTGGAATGATCTTTGGCATTGACCCTAAATCTACAAAGAAAGTGGTATCTGCTGTAAGGAAAGTATGCGGTCTTCCTTTGATAGCAAAACTCTCTCCGAATGTTACAGATATTACTGAATTTGCGAGGATTGCAGAAGGGGAGGGGGCTGATGCCATTTCACTTATAAATACACTTCTCGGTCTGGCAGTAGATGTAGAAACAAGGAAACCGAGACTTGCTACTATAACAGGTGGTCTCTCAGGGCCTGCAATAAAACCAATCGCCCTGAGGATGATCTGGCAGGTCGCAAAGGCAGTGAAGGTGCCGATTATCGGAATGGGCGGAATATGTTCTACAGAAGATGCCCTCGAATTTATCCTCGCAGGGGCTACAGCTATAGCTGTCGGGACTGCAAACTTCTTTAATCCTAATACCGCTTCTGAAATTATCAAAGGAATTAACAGTTATATGACTGAAAAGGGAATAGGGGATATTAAAGAACTGATCGGAGGCATGTATGCCTGATTTTATTACCCTTACGACAGACTTTGGTCTTAAGGACCCCTTTGCAGGGATAATGAAGGGGGTTATCCTAAATATAAACCCTGAGGTAGAAATAATAGACATCTCCCATAATGTTTCTCCTCAGAATATTATTGAAGCCTCATTAATATTGAGGGATGCCTTTAAGTTCTTTCCTGAAAAGACCATCCATGTTGCTGTTGTAGACCCCGGTGTTGGGAGTCTAAGAAAGCCTATCCTTGTAGTAACACCTGAATACTATTTTATAGGTCCTGATAATGGGATCTTTTCCTTTGCCTATCAGGATGAACACAGGGTAATACATATAACTGCCGAGAATTATTTTCTAAAATCTGAGGATACCACCTTTCACGGAAGGGATATCTTTGCACCTGTTGCCGGATGGCTCTCAAAAGGGGTCACTGCAGATAATTTTGGATCTACGATTAAAGACTATTTAAAAATTATTTTCCCTAAACCTAAAAGGATAAGCGATGAACTGATTGAGGGAGAAATAATTTACATTGATAATTTCGGCAATGCGGCATCAAATATATCAAGAAAAGAAATAGGTGATTTAACCTCTGAACCATCGAATCTTAAAATACTGATTAAAGATAAGGAAATAAAAGGGATTAATATGTTCTATGCCCAGACATTTGATAAAGGACCTTCGGCTATAATAAACAGTTCAGGTCTCCTTGAGATATATATCTATCAGGGTAATGCAGAGAAAAAACTGGGGCTAAAGAGGGGGGACAAGATAGGAGTGATGGTATAAAAAGCCCTCTATATATAATGCATATGGAAAGAAAAACTCTGTATATTCGCACATATGGTTGCCAGATGAATTTTCATGACTCTGAAAGGATTGCAGGGATACTTGGTACTGAAGGCTATCAGCTAACAGATAGGCCTGAAAAGGCAGACCTTATAATCTTCAATACCTGTAGCATAAGGGAGAAGGCGGAACAGAAATTCTATAGTGACCTCGGAAGGTTAAGGAAACTTAAAAAGACAAATCCAAGATTAAAGATAGGTGTAGGTGGATGTATAGCACAGCAGGAAGGAGAGAAAATATTCAAAAAGGTTCCCTATGTGAACCTTGTCCTCGGACCACAGAATCTTGATATCCTGCCAGAACTTATAGGGACTGAAAAAGGCACAAGTCTTGAAGACAGACCTGTCCATGTAAAGACCTATATACCCCCTCAGAGACTTGACAGGATAAAGGCTTGGGTTACCATAATGTATGGCTGCGATAATTTCTGCTCTTACTGTGTTGTGCCTTATACAAGAGGAAGGGAAAGGTCAAGGCCTTGGAAAGACATATATAGAGAGGTCAAAGAACTTTCTGAGGCAGGTTACAAAGAGGTAACCCTTCTCGGACAGAATGTGAACTCCTTTAGCAGAAACCTCGAAGAGGATATTGATTTTCCTGATCTTCTTTATAAGCTCAGTGAGATAGACGGAATTGAAAGGATAAGGTTTATTACATCTCATCCAAAAGACCTTTCCAGAAATCTGATAAGGGCAATGAAAGAATTACAGAAGGTCTGTGAGCATATCCATCTTCCTTTACAATCAGGTTCGGATAAGGTGCTTCAACTTATGAACAGGGGATATACTTACAGGGATTATAAGGAGAAAGTTGATTTCTTAAGAGCAGAGATCCCGGTTATAGCCATAACAACGGATATAATAACAGGTTTCCCAAGGGAATCTGAGAAGGATTTTGAAAAGACGGTTAAGGCACTCAAGGAAATTAATTATGACGGTATATTCGCATTTAAATACTCAAAAAGACCTAATACCTCTGCAGTAAAACTTCCTGATCATATATCAGATAAAGTGAAAGCCGAAAGGCTATCGAGGGTTCTCGAAATCCAGGATGAAATAACACTTAAGAAAAATAAAGATCTTATAGGTAAAGAAATAGAAGTTCTTGTCGAAGGGAAAAGCAAGAATTACGAAGATAAGATGACAGGAAGGACAAGAACAAACAAGATAGTAAATTTCCCTGGCAAAACAGACCTCGTGGGGAAGGTGATTAACCTGAGGATTATTGAAGCCAGGCATCACAGTCTTGAAGGGGAAATATTATGAAGATAGCCTTTGCAACACTTGGTTGCAAAACGAATCAGTACGAGACCTCCCTTATGTGCGAAGATTTAAGGGATGGAAACGATATCATTCCGTTCGATCAAGAAGCAGATGTTTATATCATAAACACATGTACTGTTACCCATAAGGCTGATTATCAGTCCAGACAGCTTATAAGGAGGGCTATAAACAATAGAAAGGATGCGAAGGTAATAGTTACAGGTTGCTATGCTGAGAGACAGATTGAGGAGCTGAAGGCGCTTGGGGCCCATGCGGTTATAGGGAACAAAGGGAAAAACCATATTTCTGAATATTTCAATAATATCTTTGATGGTAAAACGGATTCGGTCTGCCATACTGATAACAATACAATAAGATGTAAAGCCACCTTTAATACAGTGAGAACAAGGGCTTTCTTAAAAATCCAGGACGGATGTAATTACAGTTGTTCATATTGTATAGTTCCATTTGTCAGGGGAAGGAGCCGGAGTGCATCACTTAAAAATGTCTTTGAGGAGGTCAAGGCATTAATAGATAAAGGGTATAAAGAGGTTGTTCTAACTGGGATTCAACTCGGAGCTTACGGAAGGGATCTTAACCCCAAAACAGATATTGTAGAAGTATTAAAAGAGTTATTAAAGATCGAAGGCCAGTTTCGTCTAAGATTAAGTTCCATTGAACCTCAGGATGTTACAACAGATTTAATAGAACTTATAAAGTATAATCCAAAGATATGCAGACATCTTCACTTGCCCCTTCAGAGTGGTGATGATGAGATTCTGAAAATAATGGGACGTAATTATACATCTTCATATTACAAAGAACTCATTTTGACATTAATCTCAGAGATACCTGAAATAGGGTTAGGAACTGATATCATTATAGGTTTTCCTAACGAAAAAGAATCTAACTTCCAAAATACTTATAATCTTTTAAATAATTTTCCTTTTAGTTACATCCATATTTTTAGTTTTTCTGAAAGACCTGGCACACCTATATATGGAATTAAAAATAATATCTCTTTCGAAAAGATAAAAGAAAGAAGCAGAATCCTAAAATTACTGAGTGAAAAAAAGAATATCTCCTTTAAGGAAAGGCATATTGGAAGACAACTTAATGTGATTGTTGAGGATAAAATTGTTTCTTCAGGATATTTAAGCGGTTTAAGCGACAATTATATAAGACTTCACATTAAAACTTTAAGAAATTTTGTAGGCAAAGTTATTAAATTAAGAGTAAAAGGCTTTGAAGACGGTTTATTAATAGGCGAAAGGATCATAAATCGAGAAATTTAAATAACATATTGAATTTATTAGTAATTTCAAATGCCTATTTTTTAGGCAATTTGCTCTGACCTATATACAGAGGATATCCGAATAGGATTATAAACATATTTAATAACAGGTTATGAACATGTTTAGTGGAAAATATCAAACGTCTGATAAGATATATTATGTGAAATTATTTTATTCCTTTAATAAACGCTATCGCTTCTTCTTTTGTCCTCATCTCCCCTAATAACTGAGCCTCTCTTATTATTTCTAATTTTTCCCCAACCTCAGGGCCTGCTTTTATGTTAAGGATCTTTATTATATCGTCACCTCTTAATATTCTTGGTGTCGTTTCTTCTTTAATCTTATATGATTTATAATTTTTTAATACTTCAATAAGAAGGGTCTCTTTAATTCTGAGGCCTTCTTTTTTAAACCCCATACTTCTTATATCAGCTATTGCATGAACAGTAATATCTATAAGGTATTTATCTAATTCTCTAAAGAGTCTGTAAAGAGTCCTTTTATCGGTATGGACTTCTTTAATGAGATTGAGAGGTTTTAAATGCCATTTAACAATTGTTTTAAGGTTTTCTGTTGTATTATTACTAAACTTAAGTCTTTCAGATATTGATTCTACGAGTTCAGCACCTACCCTTTCGTGATCGATAAATGTATATTTGCATTCAGGGGTAATTTTCCATGTAATAGGTTTTCCTATGTCATGAAGTATGCCCCCTAGTTTAAGTATAGATAAGCGAGGTATTGCTGAAGAAAATTCTTCTTGAAGATGATTAACGACATAGTCGGGAAGCTCCTGAAACAATATCTCTATCTGTTTAAGGACCTCAATAGAATGATCAAATACATTTAAAAAATGGTTTCTTTGTGGAGGGATCTCTTTTGTCCGGGTAAGTTCAGGGAAAATCGCATCAAGAATACCGGTCTTTGATGCCATGAGGATATAGATAAATGATTGCGGTGACCTGAGTAACAGGAACAACTCAGAGGACACCCTTTCTCCTGAAGCATTTGGAAGGAGATGAGAAGATTCGGTTATAATTTTTAATGTTTCTGGTTCGATATCCATTTTTTGCTCTGCCCCAATCCTGAATGCCCTTAATAGACGGAGAGGGTCTTCAAGCATATTCTCTTTTTTAACCGCCTTTATAACCCCATTTCTTAAATCCTTTATGCCATTTAAGGGATCGATAATTCCTCTTACGGGTAACCAGGCAATAGAATTGACCGTAAAATCCCTTCTTTTAAGGTCTTCTTCAATCAATTTTCCAGATGTCCCAGAAAAATCAAGTGTTCTATTCTCAATGACCACCCTCGCCATATCCCTTTCTT
>JACRGW010000159.1 GCA_016212195.1 Nitrospirota bacterium | reverse complement strand
CCCTTCTGAGATACACTGTGAGCCTGTCAAACAGCGTCCGACTTGCATGTGTTAAGCGCACCGCCAGCGATCGTTCTGAGCCAGGATCAAACTCTCCAAAAAAACTTGTCCTGATTTTATCTCAGGAAATTGACAAAAAAACCCGCCAAGCACACACTATTTAGTTTTCAAAGATCGGAAGGAATTATAACTTCCAAAAGGATTAGTAATTTAACCTATTCAAAACTCTTTGTCAATAACTATTTTCATTAGTTTGGAGAATTCTTTTCAATCTTTTATTACTACCTTCAAAAATCTTCTTTTGCCGGCCTTAATTATATATTCACCTTGCTCAAGTTTAGCATTTGGATCTGTTACAGTATTATCATTAATCTTTACCCCACCCTGAATAATTAACCTTTTCGCTTCGCTTGTACTCTTTGTAAGACCATTATCCTTCATTATCTGCGGAAGCCAGTTGATATTCGCTTTATCAGTAACTTTTATAGTGACCTTTTGTATTTCCTCCGGGATACCTTTCTTTTTAAAGATATGCTCAAACTCTTCTTTTGCCTTCATAGATTCATCTTTTCCCCGGTATCTTTCTACAATCTCGCAGGCAAGATCTTCCTTTACCTTTTTAGGGTGGATATTTCCGTTTCTTAATCCCTCCTTTAACTCGTTAAGTTCATCCAGTGACATATGGCTTAAAAGGTCATAATACTTTAACATCAACTCATCACTTATAGACATGATCTTTCCGAAGATCTCTTTCGGTGGTTCGTCGATACCAATGTAATTTCCGAGGCTCTTACTCATCTTGTTCATTCCGTCTGTACCCTCCAAGAGGGGCATCAGTATAAGAACCTGTTCCTCCTGACCGTATCTCCGCTGGATGATCCTTCCCATTAAGAGGTTGAATTTCTGGTCCGAACCACCAAGCTCGATATCTGCCTTCAGCGCAACGGAGTCGTAGGCCTGGAAAAGTGGATAGTAGAATTCAAGTATGGTTATATCAATCCCATCTTTAAATCTCTTACTGAAATCGTCCCTCTCGAGCATTCGAGCTACAGTCTGTTTGGAGCCGAGTTCGAGAAAGTCATTTACAGACATTTTCGACAACCACTCGCTATTGAATCTGACCTTTGTCTTCTCAGGATCAAGGACTTTAAAGACCTGTTTCCTGTATGTCTCGGCGTTCTTCTCGATCTCATCCTGTGTTAATGGTCTCCGCGCCTCTACTCTGCCTGTCGGATCCCCGATTATTCCTGTAAAATCACCTATAAGGAATATAATTTCATGTCCCAGATCCTGGAGCTGTCTCATCTTGTTGAGGAGTACTGTATGTCCAAGATGGATATCTGGAGCAGTGGGGTCAAAACCGGCCTTTATCCTTAAAGGCCTACCTGCTTGAAGTGAGATTTCGAGCTTTCTTATAAGTTCATCTTCCCGGATTATCTCTAAAGCACCACGTTTAATAATCTCAAGCTGTTTTTTAATAGATAACATTTGATTATCATAATACAGATATACACTTTCGTCAAGACAACTACTCTTTCTGGATTTGAAAATCAAAGAGTTTCTTTTTTCTTTTATATGACAGATGTGATTAAAATCATATTAACCATATTTACTATTTATATAGAATCTTAATAATATTTTAAAAATCCATAGGGAGGTCTAAAATGAGCAAACCAACAGAGATTCTGTCAAACGACCATAAAAAGGTATTAGAAAAACTGAAGGTTATGGAGCAGATCATCAAAGATCTGAAGTCACCGAATGTAAAAAATACCCTTTTAGATTTAGAGGGTTTCTTTAAGAAAGAAGTTGAACTTCATTTCAGAAAAGAAGAAGAGGCCCTTTTCCCTGAGATCGAGAAATTCATTCCGAGAGAAGGTGGACCAGTAGGGGTTATGCTGATAGAACACGAAGACCTTTATAGATACAAGGATAACCTTTTTAAAGGGGTTGATTTCTTACTCAAAGACGAAAACAGTAAAGAGGCCTTAGTTCTTATAAAGGAAAATGGAACCAACTATATTAATCTACTCAGAGAACATATCTTTAAAGAAGACAACATGCTGTTCATGATGGCTGATATGCACCTTGAAGAAGATCAGATAAAAGAAATAATGAAGAAGTTTGAGGAATTGGATAAAAGACAATAAGTATAATTCAGATTCAAAAACCTAACCATCTACAACCTCTCTGAGTTCCTTGCCTGTCTTGAAGAATGGTACTTTTTTAGGT
Organism: Nitrospirota bacterium; assembly: GCA_016212195.1. Taxonomy (GTDB): domain Bacteria; phylum Nitrospirota; class Thermodesulfovibrionia; order JACRGW01; family JACRGW01; genus JACRGW01. Next base: position 5,807 of record JACRGW010000159.1, on the reverse strand, counting down.
GGGACACTAACGGATGTTCCAGTCTTCGGATTTCTTCCTTCCCTCGACCTCCTGTTCCTTATACGAAAACTCCCAAAGCCTCTAATCTCTACCTTCTTCCCCTTGGCTAAGGTATCTTTAACACTATCGAAAATCAGATTCACCACAACCTCAGTCTGTTTTAATGTAAGAGAATTCATCTTTTCTGTAACCTTCTCTATAAGTTCTGCCTTAGTCATATAGGAACCTCCCTTTTTAGTTATAAATTATATAATACCAATATCATAAGCCTCATTAGCCTGTCAAGACCAAAAATCTATTAATAAGTAAAAATATAATTGAATGATATATGTCTCTTAAATGGATCTATTTTTTGATTGAGGAAATTCCCTAATAGGAGTTCTAAGAAGGACGGTTTTCTTTCCTCAGTCACAACCTGAGGTTCTCCTTTTATACCACTTATCCTTGCGGCTATCTTTATGGTATCCTCAAGATTCCCTATCTCATCGATCAGACCTAATTCTTTAGCCTGTTTCCCCGTAAATATCCTTCCATCAGCTATTCCCTTTACTACATCTTCTTTAATGCCTCTCCCTTTAGCTACAGCTTCGATAAATTGATTATGGACATCATCAAGAACCCTCTGAAGCATTTCCTTTTCCTCAGCACTCATCGCTCTTAAGATCGAGCCTATATCTTTGTGCTTTCCACTCTTTACCACAACACTCTTCACTCCTATCTTTTCAAGGAGACCTTCTATATTGGCAAGTTCCATAATCACACCGATGCTTCCTGTGATAGAGCCAGGATTTGCCACAATCTTATCAGCAGGGCATGATATATAATACCCACCTGAAGCAGCCATAGCACCCATTGATACAACGACCTTCTTCTCGCCCTTTTCCCTTATCTTTTTAACCTCTTCATATATCTCCTGGGACGGAACCACTCCTCCACCAGGGCTATCCACCCTTATCACTATAGCCTTAACAGATTTATCTTCCTTATATCTCTTCAACTGCTCAATCGTCTTCTTGGAATCAAGTATTACTCCCTCTATCCTTACAAGGGCAACTTTATCACCGAATACAGGTACTCTCTTTTTTGTGATGGTGATTATGCTGTAAGTAACAACAAAGAAGACGAGTATCAAAAAGATAGTCACCCCTATACCAAAGATGAGCTGTCTCTTAGCCATCTTCCCCTCTATAAGTCATCGACCTTTGCCTTTTTACCCTTCTTATGAATCTTCATCGTGAGTCCTATCTTTCTCTCTGCTGAATCCACTTTCACAATCCTCGCTGTAATCTCCTCTCCAACTTTTGCAATGTCCTCTATTTTGGGGGGGGTTCCTCTAACACTAGAACCTTTTTCTATTTCAGACGAATATACGAGCCCTTCGATACCCTCTTCAAGTTCAAGAAAGATCCCGAATTCTGTCACTTTCACTACCTTCCCCTTCACAAGTTCTTCAACCTTAAACTTCTCTGGTATCTCTTCTTCCCATGGGTCAGGTGTTAACTGTTTAACACCCAGGGAAAGCCTCTCCTTATCCCTATCTATAGTAAGAATTACAGCTTCCACCTTCTGACCCTTTTTCAAGATCTCAGAAGGATGTTTTATATGTCTCGTCCATGAAAGATCTGAGATATGGATCAGGCCATCTATACCTTCTTCAAGTCCAACGAAAACACCAAATTCTGTAAGACTCCTTATCTTACCCTCTATTCTGTCACCAACCTTATATTTCTCTACTATAAGATCCCACGGATTCGGCTCTACCTGCTTCATGCCAAGAGAGATCTTTCTACCCTCTTTATCCACACTGAGTACTATAACATCTATAATATCACCCATTGCAACCAATTTTGAAGGATGTTTAATCTTCTGTGTCCAAGACATCTCTGAAATATGGATAAGACCTTCTATCCCTTCTTCGATTTCTATGAATGCCCCGTATTCTGTAATACTCACTACCCTTCCCCTTATCTTCTTACCAACAGGGTATCTCTCCTCAATTGTAGCCCAGGGATCAGGTGTCTTCTGCTTAAAGCCCAACGAGACCCTCTCATTCTCCTTATCATATTTGAGAACAACGACCTCAACTTTATCTCCTATCATAAAAAGTTCGGATGGATGACTGATCCTTCCCCAGGACATGTCGGTGATATGGAGAAGTCCATCGATTCCTCCCAAATCTATGAACACCCCATATTCGGTAATGTTCTTAACAACACCCTGAATCCTTTCTCCCTCAGAAAGTTTTGATAGGGTATCCCCTTTCCTCTTCTCCCTGTCCTCCTCAAGGATGGCCCTCCTTGAGAGAACTATATTCCCCCTCTTCTGGTTCACCTTCAAGACTTTCATGGTATATCTTTTCCCTATAAGCTGGTCTAGATTCCTTATGGGTCTGAGATCGATCTGTGAACCAGGAAGAAAGGCCTTTACTCCGGAGATGTCTACTGTCATCCCTCCCTTTATCTTTGCAATAATAGTTCCTTCCATCGGCTCACCTTTTTCACAGGCCTCTTCTATAGCCTCCCATATCTTTATCTTATCAGCCTTCTCCTTGGATAAGACAATATTCCCATCTTCATTCTCTTTGTTTTCTAAATAGACCTCCATCTCATCCCCAATCTTGAGTTCTTTCAGCTCTTTCTCTCCGAACCCTGTTATTGGGATTATTCCTTCAGATTTGTAACCAATATCCACCATAACCCCATCAGGATTTATCTTCATAACAATTCCTTTTATTACTGTACCCTCCTTAACCGATTTGAAGGTCTCTTCATAGAGTTTCTCCAATTCTTCTTTCTTCATTATCTCATCAGCAATACCTTCTGTCTTCATCACTCTATACATATCTCCTTTCAGACAAATTTTTATCTATTTCATGAACCCTTTTTATAACACTGTCAATAATCCAATCAGGTGTAGATGCACCGGCTGTAACCCCAACCTTCTCTACGCCATTAAACCAACATTCCTCTATTTCTTCTGGGACCTCAATATGGAAGGTCTTCGTCCCCATCTGTCTGCATATAGATGCAAGTTGGGTTGTGTTTGCGCTGCATTTACCTCCGACTACCAGAACAAGATCAACTTCTTCTGCAAGTCTCTTCGTCTCATCCTGTCTCTTGGTTGTCGAATCGCAGATGGTATTATACACTTTAACATCTTCAGCCTTTTCAATACATTTTAACACAACCTCCTGGAAAATAGAATGCCTTTGAGTAGTCTGTGCAACGATTCCGACTTTCTTTTTAAGAGGAATCCCTTCAATCAACGCCGCATTACCCGCAACGATTGCATCATCACCAGCATAACTAAGTATACTCTTGACCTCTGGATGTCCCCTGTCCCCAACGATTATAACCTGATACCCTTCCTTTTGGAGAATATGAGCATATTTCTGGGCATTCTTAACAAAAGGGCATGTAGCGTCAATAACCTCAATCCCCTTTTCAGATGCCTTCTTAAAGATATCTGTGGGAACTCCATGGGACCTGATTATTAACTTTCCTATCCCATCTTGATTTAAGTCTTCTACAGCCCTGACACCTTCCACCGACAATTTTTCTACTACCTGTGGATTATGTATGATCGGTCCAAGGGTATACACTTCATTATTGTTGTCTTTTGCAGCCTCGAAGGCTATATTTATAGCCCTTTTAACCCCAAAACAGAAACCGGCATTGGTAACAGTAAGGACTTTCATTCTTTTCCAGCCCCCTGATTGATAGCCCTCCTCTGCATCCTGGCTATCTCATCCATTATCTTCATATTTATCTTATTATAGAGCATTTTTCTTTCAGCTGAAAGCCCTTTCTCGCTGCTCTCACCAGTAAATTCTAAGGGTTCACCAAAATATATAGTAACAGGCACAGGCTCCAATATCCACGCCTCCCTCGGAAGGGCCTTCTCAGTGCCTTTAATAAATGTTGGTATTACCTTAACCTTGCTCAATGCAACTATCATTCCTACACCCCCCTTTGGCTCCTGTAGACTTCCATCGGGGCTCCTCGTCCCTTCAGGAAATATTATAACCACCTTACCCTTTCTAAGAAGTCTTACTGCATGTTTAATAGCACCTATATCCGCCCCCCTCCTTTTTACAGGAAAAGCTCCTAAGGTCTTGTAGATGGCCCCACAGAAGGGGTTATTAAAAAGCTCAGACATCGCCATAAAGTTAGCCATTCTTGATATCGAGCATCCGATAAGTGGAGGGTCGAGATAACTTACATGATTTGCCGCTATGATGACCCCGCCTTCCTTCGGTATATTTGAATACCCGACAATCCTCAGTCTGAAAATAATCTTTGCAAGCAGAAAGATTATAACACGAACGATCCGGTAAACCAAACCCTTCAACTCTCATCCCTATGTCTCATAGTCCTTTGAAATCTCTTCAAGCATCGTCGCAACCACTTCCTGGATAGTTATATTTGTTGTATCAATATATATAGAATCTTTAGCCATTTTTAATGGTGCAAGATTTCTAGTGCTGTCGGCCTCGTCCCTTTTTTTTATATCATCGGTAATCCTTATAAGATCATCCTTTATACCTTTAGATAGGAGTTCAAGATGCCGCCTTTTACCCCGCTCCTCGATCTTCGCATCGAGGAAGAACTTAATATCTGCATCAGGGAAAACCACAGTACCGATATCCCTTCCTTCCATCACAACCCCTCCGTTCCTTCCCATCCCCCTCTGTAACTCTAATAGCCTCTCTCTGACACATTGGAAGGAAGATACGGATGACGCCATCATACCCATTTCAGGTGTCCTTATTTCTCCTGTCACATCTTTTCCGTCTGCAAAGACCTTCATCTCCCCCGAAACCTTCTGGAGTTTGATCTCGGTAGAAGTACAGAGTTCCTTTAATGATTCCTCATTTAGAGGGATTCCCTCTTCATTGACCTTCCAACCGATAGCCCTGTACATAGCACCTGTATCTATATAGAGATAGTTAAGCCTTTCTGCCAAAATCTTTGCAACAGTACTTTTTCCTGCCCCGGATGGCCCATCTATAGCTATGATCTTTTTCTTTGCCATTTTCTATTTTAAGGGCAGCCGAGACGGCTGCCCTACCTCAATTGGGTGATGTAATTAGAGTCGTAGGACGGGCGTCTCGCCTGTCGAAAAGTAGAATAATATTTCAATGCCTCAATTCCTCCAATGTCTCCATAAACCCTGGGAACGATGTGGAAATCCATTCAGTACTTTCTATAGTTGTCTCGCCATCAGCAAGGAGCCCTGCTATAGCCATTGCCATAGCTACCCTATGATCTCCATGACTATCACATATATTACCATTAAGTCTTTCCCTGCCCTTTATCATCAGGCCATCAGGGAACTCTTCTATCTCAACCCCCATCTTCCTCAGTTCCTGAGCCATGGCAGAAATCCTGTCTGTCTCCTTAACCCTGAGTTCCTTTGCCTCTCTGATTACTGTTTCCCCCTCCGAGAGAGATGCTGCAATACAGAGGATAGGGAATTCATCTATCGCCCTTAAAGCCTCCTCTCCAGAGATTTTTATCCCCTTCAGTCTCCCTGTTCTCACATGGATATCTGCAACAGGCTCCGTCCCTACCTCTCTCTTGTTATCTAAATAGACCTCAACACCCATCCTTTTAAGTATATCCAGGAGACCAGTCCTTGTCGGGTTAATACCTACATTCTTCAGATAAATCTCTGACTCTGGAATGAGTACTCCAGCAACCAAGAAAAAGGAAGCAGCGGAAAAATCTCCAGGTACTTCAACCTCCTGCGCCTTGAGGGTCGGTCTACCCTTTATAGATACCGAAAGATTAAACTCACCAATTTCT
>JACRGW010000161.1 GCA_016212195.1 Nitrospirota bacterium | reverse complement strand
TATCTGGAAGGCCCAGTTCATGAAAGGACATAATCTTAAAAGGTATGTTCCTGAATGCCCCTGCTACTGCCCCCCTCTGCATGAAGATATTCGCCCTGAAACGGCTCAATCCCTTAATACCGAAGGAAAGGTCTAGCTCATTGTTCTCTTCAAATTTATGCTTTTGGGCATCCGTAAGTACACTATAACACAGGGCCTTTGTTTCGGCTGGACCTAATTCTGGATGATTTAAGGGCATAAGTTTTCCGTCTACTCTTAATTGCGGGGAACTGTTTATTGTGATATGAAGGTCTGAAGCACCCTTTTCTACCATTATTTGTAAAAGTTCCTGTAAACTCACCATGTTACATCCTCCTAAGATTTCTGAATTTAGTTTTCAGATTTCTTAGTTTTTGTTTTTATTCTGCCAGGGTAACTCTAACCACTTCTTCCACAGAAGAAACTCCTTCTTTTATTTTTGTGAGACCGCTCATCCTGAGTGTCTTCATACCAAACTTCACTGCCATCCTTTTTATCTCGATAGCAGAGGCCCCTTCCAGAATAGGTTTTTTTATCTCATCCCTCATAGGCATTACCTCATAAATAGCTGTCCTGCCTTTGTATCCTGTGTTATTACAAACTTCACAGCCCCTTCCCCTATAACACCTTATCGTTTCTGCCTCATCCTTGCTAAAACCGATGTCTGTAAGGGTCTGCGAAGGAATCTTTTCCTCTTCCTTACAGTTCTGACATATTTTCCTTACAAGCCTCTGAGCCATAATCAGGAGGGTAGAAGAAGCTACAAGGAATGGCTCAATCCCCATATTAAGTAATCTATTAATAGTGCTTGGAGCATCATTTGTATGTAATGTAGAAAGGACAAGGTGCCCTGTGAGGGCCGCCTTTACAGCTATCTCTGCTGTCTCGTAATCCCTGATCTCACCAACCATTATTATATCAGGATCCTGTCTGAGAAATGATCTCAGGGCAGTAGCAAAATTAAGACCGATCTCCTCCTTCATCTGGACCTGATTTATACCCATAAAGTTATATTCAATAGGGTCCTCAGCTGTTATTATATTGACTCCAACTGAATTAAGACTATTTAAAGCAGTATAGAGTGTTGTTGTTTTTCCACTTCCTGTTGGTCCTGTGACAAGAATCATGCCGTATGGGGCTGATATGGCCTCCTGAAAGTCCTTCAGTGCTTTAGACTCAAAACCGAGCTTAGTAATATCAAGCATAAAACTACCTTTATCAAGGATTCTGGTAACTATCTTCTGTCCAAACATAGTTGGAAGGATTGAAACCCTGAGGTCAATGTCCCTACCCTTTATTTTTAGCTTTATCCTTCCATCTTGAGGAAGTCTCCTCTCCGCTATATCAAGTTCAGCCATGATCTTCAGTCTCGATATGAGGGCAGCCCTGTGCCTCATAGGAAGCTGCATAATTTCATAGAGAATACCATCTATCCTGTACCTTACCCTGAATACCTTCTCATATGCCTCTATATGAACATCACTCGCACCTTTAGAAATGGCATCAGTAAGAATGAAGTTCACGAGCTTCACAACAGGTGCCTTTTCTATGTCTTTCCTCAGTTCACCGATATCCACCTGTTCTTCTTCCTCTTCTTCCTCAACCGATATTTTAAAAACATCCTTATTAAAGGAATCAATCACGGTCTGGACGGCATCAGTCTGATTATAATATTTATTTATAGCAATCTTCAGGGCAGACTCAGTAGCAATAACAGTCTCTACGTTATATCCTATCATAAATCTAATATCATCAACTGCAAAAACATTAGAGGGGTCAGCCATTGCTATTGTAACTATCGCCCCTGTTTTCATCACTGGTATTACCTGATATTTCCGGACAACCTCTGAAGGAATAAGCTTGATAACAGAAGGATCTATCTCGTAGTCTGAAAGATTAATCGCAGGAATACCATATTGTTTGCTCAGGAATGAGGTCAATTTTTCCTCATTGATATACCCAAGCTTAATAAGGTTAGAACCCAGGTTACCCCTTTCTTTCTGCTGAACCTCTAAGGCTTTCTTAAGTTGGTCTTCGGTTATCAGCTTGGCAGCTAATAACATTTCCCCAATCCTGCCTGACATTAAGTCCCTCTGCAATAGTTTTTTAGAACTAAATTTATTAAAAGTATATCTTAAATTTTAGTTACCTGTCAAGCCAAAACTCTTTGTTATTTAAAGGTTAATCTCCCTTAAGAAAATGGCCTATAGTAATTAAAAGAACCCCTGAAAGGAAGATTAAGGTTACCTTTAGATCTTTTATCCTGTGGGAATGAGGTAAGAGGTCTGCAACTCCTACATATATAAAAGTCCCCGCTGCCAATCCCAGAGACGAAGATAGAAAAGGGATTATTGAATCAGGGTTAAAAAATCCTATAGAAAAAAAAGATAGTATAGCCCCGACTGGAGTTGCAACAGCCACAAGAAAAATAAGGAAGAAGATCTTCTTCCTAGAATATCCCAATAGAGTCAGAAGAGATCCTGAGGTAAGGCCTTCAGGAAACTCATGAAGCAGTACCCCTAAAGCAACAATCAGACCCAGGGTTGGTGATACCTTAAAACTTGCTACTATAGCAATCCCATCTATGAAGGAATGTAAAAGAAGTCCTCCCCAGGCCAGAAGAGAAACCCGTTTAACTGTACATTCATCATCTGTACAGCGAGAAGGTGCAAATACCTGTTCAAAGAGGTAAAGAAGGAGAAATCCGATAATTACAGATAGACCACCCTGATTACCCATCTTCAGAGATTCGGGTATTATCTCAATAAAAGAAAGTGAGACAAGAGTTCCGGATGCAAAAGCCACTAAATAATTCTGGTTGCTATGGGACCAGTCATGCCAGTAGATAACAAGGATTCCTCCGATGATGGTGGCTATTCCACATAATAAACTAAAAATAATCGGCTCCATTTAAACTATTTTAGCACAAACTCTATTAAAAAATCCTTTCTTATGTTATTCTTCTATAAAGAGCAACGAAAGAAAGATTTTAATCAATGAAATATTACAGATCCAGTCTCATAGGTGTGACACTCTTTTTAATGATAAATATGTACCCTTCTAATCTTCTAATTTCCTATGGAGAGGAAGACCTATCTTTTGTCAGGTCAAGAGAAAGAATGGTCAAGTATGACCTTGCAGGAAGGGATATAAAAGATAAAAAGGTCCTCGATGTAATGAGTAGAATACCAAGACACCTCTTTGTTTCAAAAGATATCGGAAAAAAGGCATATTTTGACTATCCCCTTCCTATCGGAGAAGGTCAGACCATATCCCAGCCTTATGTTGTTGCACTGATGACCCAGAGCCTTAACCTCAAGGATAATGAAAAGGTCCTTGAAATAGGAACAGGGTCTGGATATCAGGCTGCTGTCCTTGCCGAGATCGTGAAGGAGGTTTATACGATTGAGATAAGGGATAAGCTCACAAAAAATGCAGAGAAGACCTTAAACAGTCTCGGTTATAAGAATGTAAAAGTGAAAACAGGTGATGGATATTTCGGCTGGAAGGAATATGCACCCTTTGATGCGATAATGATAACCTGTGCAGTAAACCATATCCCTTCCTCCCTCATTGATCAGCTCAGTGAAGGAGGTCGGCTCATACTCCCGTTAGGAAGCACAACCTATTACCAGACTCTTACGCTTGTCAAAAGTATTAAAGGGAAACTCACTGTCGAACATATTACCGATACTAACTTAGGAGCGAATCCAATTTCGCTTTTTTAT
>JACRGW010000162.1 GCA_016212195.1 Nitrospirota bacterium | reverse complement strand
TTAAGTTTAAAGAGTTTCTCGAGCATATATTCTCAGAATTTTTTATGGGTTTCTATAAGGAACAAACTCCTCCTTATCGGACTCGGTAAGTTCTGATTGAACTACCTTATCCTCTTTGGACATAAAACTTTGTCCCTCAAAGAAGGCCCCCTCTTCTACCACAAGAACAGGAGTCTTAATATTACCATTTAGGGTGCTTCCTGATAGGAGGTTTATCTTATTCTTTACAATTGCATCCCCTTGTAACTTACCGTGACTGATAAGGGTACTCACATTTATTCTACCATTAATAAATGCATCATCACCGAGTATCAGTGTCCCCTCAGGAGATACTATCTCTCCTTCTACCCTTCCATCTATCCTTATTGTTCCTTCGAAACTTAACACCCCTTTAAATTCTATCCCCTTATCAAGAAATGCCACAACCTCGTTACTCTTAAGTTCGTCCTTTTTTGACTTAAGAATCGAACTAATTTCGTCCTTTTTCTTTTTAAACATCTAACCCTCCTTTCTTTAGTATCTCTATTATTCTTGTGAGATCATCATCAGAGTAATATTCTATCTCTATCTTACCACCCTTTCTCCTTCGCTGGATATTCACCTTTGTCCCCAAAAACCTTTTAAGACCCTCTTCAAGGTCGGAGAAATGGAAATCTTTTTTCTTTTTTATTGTAGCCTTGGGCTTGAGCATCCTCCTTACGATGAATTCTGCCTGCCTTACAGAAAGCCCCTTCTTGATAATTCTTCTTCCGGCGTCTATTTGGTCTCCAGGTTTCTCGAGAGAAAGTATCGACTTAGCATGGCCCATGGTAATATCCCCCTTTGTTATCCACTGTTTTACATCGTAAGGGAGTTTTAGAAGTCTAAGATAATTTGCTATAGAGGATCTCTGCTTACCGAGGACCTTTGAAAGGTCTTCCTGTGTGAGGTGAAAATCTTTTATTAGGCGGTTGCAGGCCTCTGCAGTCTCTATCGGATTAAGATCTTCTCTCTGAAGGTTTTCTATTAGGGCGAGCTCAACCCTTTCTGCCTCTGTTACATCTCTCACTATGGCAGGAATTTTCTTGAGTCCTGCCATCCTCGCAGCCCTCCACCGCCTCTCACCAGCAATAAGACTGTATCCACCATCATCAGTCCTTCTGACGATTATAGGCTGGATAACACCTTTAGCTTTTATAGATAATGTCAATTCCTCAAGCTGGGTTTCATCGAACCTTTTCCTTGGCTGATATTCCGAGGGCTTAATATCTTTTATGTCAATCTCTGTAACACCCGCACCTTTTATATCCGGTATTAATGCCCCAAGGCCCTTACCTAACGCTGTCTTTGGCATTCCTTATCACCTCCTTTGCAAGATCCAGATAATTCTGGGCACCCCTCGATTTTATATCATATAGAATGGCTGGCTTTCCATGACTTGGGGCTTCGCTGAGTGTCACATTTCTATGAATGATTGCATTAAAGACCTTCTTTCCAAAATGTCTCCTTATCTCAGATACAACCTGATTCGATATATTATTCCTCATATCATGCATGGTCAGGAGTATCCCTTCTATCTCAAGGGATGGATTTAGAGAGTTCTGTATAAGGTGTATGGTATTTATGAGATGTGTGAGTCCCTCCATCGCATAATATTCACATTGGACAGGGATAAGGACAGAGTCTGCAGCGGTCAGGGCGTTTACTGTCAGGAGGCCGAGAGAAGGGGGGCAGTCAATAATTATAAATTCATATTCATCCTTTATCTCCTCCAGTCTGTCCTTCAGAATTGATTCTCTTCCATTCTTCCCAACAAGCTCTATCTCTGCACCTATGAGATCAATATTTGCCGGAATAACGTCGAGATAGGATAAATCCGTCTTGAGTTTCAGGTTCTTAATATCACCATCACCTGTGAAAAGACTGTAAAGGGTTCTGACACCGTTCCTCTCTATACCCATCCCGCTTGTTGCATTACCCTGAGGGTCAGAATCTATAAGAAGTACCTTCTTCTCTGCAGCAGCCAGTGAGGCAGAGACATTTATTGCGGTCGTGGTCTTTCCAACCCCGCCTTTCTGGTTGGCTATCGCTATAATTTTCCCCAGAAGGGTCTCCTTAATAGTTAATGTTCAGATAAATTTATCATAAATTATTAAAAGAGGGGTATAAGATTTTCAGCCTTTAATCGGTTCTTAGTAGAGAAGTTTTGCCGATTTCAATTTTCTGCATCTCGATAAGTTTACTTATACCTTTTCTGGCTAAGGTTATCATCTTATCCATGTGCTCTTTACCGAAAGGCACTGTCTCTGCTGTTCCCTGGATCTCGACAAAATTGCCTGAGCCTGTCATTACTATATTCATATCAACCTCTGCCTGGGAATCCTCTGCATAGCATAGATCAAGAACTACCTCGCCCTTTATTATACCCACACTTACAGCGGCCAGGTAATCCTTTAATGGGTTCCTCCCTATTATACCATTCTTAATCGCATAATCTATTGCATCGGCAAGGGCTATGTATGCTCCTGTTATCGAGGCTGTTCTTGTACCACCATCCGCCTGGATAACATCGCAGTCCATCCAGAAAGTCCTTTCACCGAGGAGAGACAGATCCACAACAGATCTCAAGGCCCTGCCTATTAGTCTCTGGATTTCATGTGTCCTTCCACCAATCCTCCCCATGGAGGACTCCCTCGCTATCCTCGACAGGGCAGACCTCGGTATCATAGCATACTCTGCTGTAATCCAGCCCCTCTTTTGATCCTTAAGAAACTGTGGCACTTTATCTTCAATTGTGGCTGTGCAGATAACCTTCGTATCCCCTATCTCTATAAGATTAGATCCCTCTGCATGCTTAATAAAATTTCTTGTGATCTTTACTGCCCTTAGCTCATCGGCCTTTCTTCCATCTATCCTCATAAATATCCTCTTACTTAAGTATTAATTTGTTTTACATTATCAATACGAATTCCGAGAAACCTCTCTCCTAATTTTATGAATCTTCCCGGAGCATCGGTAACGAAATACTCACGTCTACCTTTGTGTGAGGATTCCCTTAATATCCTTTTTTCATAAAGGATTCTTTCTACCTCTATTGCTGTTTCCTGTGCAGAATCTATGAGGGGAATACCATTTCCCATTATCTTTTTGATAATACCCTTAAGTAAGGGATAATGTGTGCAACCGAGCAGTAGTGTATCTATCTCCTCTCTTTTCAGGGGATCTAAATATCTCTCTGCAATCATTAAAGTTA
>JACRGW010000023.1 GCA_016212195.1 Nitrospirota bacterium | reverse complement strand
TCATTCACCGCTTTTGTCTTCAGATAATCAATCAGAGGCTGATAGAATTTTTCACCCCCTCCGAATACCTCTCTCTCCAACTCCTCAAAGACCTTTTCGTCCTTTTCCTTTATTTTCCTTATAACCCCGAAAACCTTCGGATTTACCTCTTCACCGAGGACTGTAACATCGAGCCAGATAGAGCTATCAATATTCCTGATCTTGTTCTGGAGAATCTCTACAAGACGGAGGAGGTCTTCAAGCTCCTCTTCCGGAAAGAAGTTATAAACATAGATTTCTTTAAACGGAGAGCCTATCCTATCTATTCTACCCGCCCTCTGAATCATTCGTGTAGGGTTCCAGTGCAAATCGTAATTAATGAGGTATCGTGCCTTCTGGAGGTTCATTCCTTCGGAGAGGACATCGGTACTCATGAGGATATCTATATTCCCGCTCATAAAGCTATTTACAATCTCCGAGCGTCTTTTGCCGGAAGTTACCCTGCCTGATATTTTTTCGATACTTATTTTTAAAAAAGAAGGGTCTTTAGAAACTTTCTCGAATATATAATCGAGGGTGTCCGCATAATAAGTGAATATAACAACCTGCCCCTGCCCGCTCAATTCCAGCAGCCTCTTTTTTAATTCCTTCAGCTTTGCATCAGCCTCTGCATCTATCTCTCCTACCTTTTTCCCCATCTCATTAAATAAATGTATATCTTTATCTATATCTCCTATAAGCTCCTCTCTCCTATAATCCTCAATACTTATATCTTCGAGCTCCTCAAGAAATACCTCTTCGGTTTCCTCATCTATATTGGAGACATACTTATAGAAGGTCTGTTTTGTAAGTAGCTTGCCATCTTTAAGATATACCTTTAGCCTTTCGAGGAAACCTGCATGATTTGCTATGCTCTTTCTGAATGCCTCAACACTGCTCTCAAGCCTCTTCAGCAGGATAGTTCTAAAAATACCCTCCAGTGCTATCATCCTGCCTAAAACCATTTCTTCAGCCTTAGATAACTTTTCTACCTTCTTGTATTTAAGAATGCGGTAATATGCCATTGTCAGCTTCTCACTTATTGTCTGGGAAATATCACTGTAAAGTCCCTGATATGTCTCATTGAGCTGATAGTTTATATTTTCAAGAATCCTTTCCGGAAAGATAATCCTCTGCCCGTTTATCTCTGCATCAGGATAGTTCTGTTTAATATAGTCCCTTGTTCTCCTTATGGATACCTCATTCATAAGGTCATTCAAAAGGGTTGGGTCTCCCTGTTTATCAATTCCTTTAAAGAACTTCAAAATATCCGATATGCCCTCTTTGATAAAAGACTTCTGATCCATGAATGTCAGAAGCATGACCTGCCAATATAAATCCCAGATGGTATTATTGATTGGCGTTGCCGTAAGGAACATAATGTAAGGTCTTTCCTTTGCCCTGGCGATGTGATCAACCATAAGAGTAAAGAAGTTTTCCCAGCGATTTGAAAGTGGATTCCTAAAATTATGACTTTCATCAACAACTATGAGAGATATATCCTCAAGCTCTCCACCGACAGCCTGCCTTGCCTTTTCCAAAAAATCTGAAGATGCAAGATCTTCCTGAGACAGGATGCTTTCAGCAAGGATAAGGTCTTTTACCTCATACCTCCACATCTCCCTTAACTGTGCAGGGCAAATTATGAGGAATTTCTTTCTCTTATAAAAGCCGAATTCCTCTATAACCTTTTTGGCTATCCATGTCTTACCCAATCCTACAGAGTCTGCCACCATACAGGCTCTATACTTCTTAATACGACTGAAGATTCTCCTTACAGCATCCTCCTGAAACTCAGAAAGATTGACCTTTGAAGACGGACGGAATTCTTTTTCTTTCGCTGCTCCATCTTCAGGCATAATATCCTCTTTTTGGAGCTCAAAGAGGGATTTTATATAGACTTCATACGGAGTATATTCCTTTGACCCAAAGCGGGATGCTTCGAGGAGACTAATAAGCTCTGCCTTAAAATCAACAGCCTCATTCCAAAACTTATCAAACCAGTTTGTCCTCACATATTGTGCCTCTGATTCCAGTGAGACAGAGTTTAGCTCTGTATTATGAGTAAGCCCTGATGGTGTAAAGTTT
>JACRGW010000158.1 GCA_016212195.1 Nitrospirota bacterium | reverse complement strand
CCTTTAAAGAGTGCACTGAGAACCATCATCCCTCCAAATAGGAGTGCCAGTACCATTATACCAAAACTTGTGCTTTTCAACAACTTAACCAGACCTTCACCGAGGGGTGCTATAACATCCAGCTGTGCAAGATAAACGGGGATCATCAATGCACGGCTGAAGAGGACAATTACCATAATGGTTCCCATCACGAGTTTTATCATGTAGCCCTTAACATAGGTTGTACCAATCGCCCCCAATTGAATACCGAAGAGAGACCCTGCAAGGATAATCATTGCAAGGCGGATATCAACAAGTCCACTCAGGGCATATTTGAAAGATCCGCCAAGTCCCATAACAAAGGCTATTACGAGTTCTGTTGCAGATGCCATCAGGCTTGGGGCTCCGAGGACATAAATCATAGAAGGGACGCCGATGAAACCACCAACCGCAATGGTAGCAGCAAGCATGCCGGTGGCAAAACCCAGAGGTATGGTAAAGAGAATAGAGATTCTTGCATTCAGGCTCTTGAAATATACCATTGTGCCGGGTATGTTAACAGATTGCACCCATTTTGCCAATCTTGTAACCTTTTCTTCTTCATGGGTATTCCCTGATCTGTATGTCTTCCATGCATCGAGCAACACAAAGGAACCAACAATACCAAGCACAACAACAAAAGCCACACTGACATAAAGATTGGAACCTGCATCTCCGAAAGACCTTTTTATGCTTTCCTGAATGTGGACCCCATACAGAACACCTGCCTCTGCTGAAATGCCAAGGATCAGACCTAACTTTAAATCCACCTGACCGTATCTTGCACGTTTGATTGCACCAACAAGTGCCTTCGGGAACTTGTGGCACATATTACTTGCAACCGCCACAAGCCCGGGCACACCCAAACTCATCATACCCGGTGTAAGAACGAATGCTCCACCAGAGCCTATAAATCCACTCACAAGCCCGCCTATAAATCCCATAATAAAGAGATAAACTATATTCATCACATCGAGGTTAATTAGATTGGTTGCTTCTTTAACTACGTCATGCATCTTATTTTACCTCCTTTTTCTTCTTTGCTTCTATACCCAGGACAGTCCAGAAATTTCCAGTAAATGAGCCATGAATAAGGGAGAAGATGAATGCAGTGATTATTGGTAATAAGGCATATAACTCACCCCTCCCGAAATAATTATTAATGATATCCTGGTTTAAAAGTAGGGTTGCATAAAGGGCAACCGAAATAATCCCGAGGATTATTGTCTTCCAAAGGGGATTCTTTTTTTCATAACTACCTGCCATAATTATTTACCTCCTTCCATTACAACTACCAATGGACATTTCAATCCTTCCCATGCCTTTGGGGGTGTTGTATTGTCCTTCTTGCAGTCGATATTCAGGTTATCTGATGATTCAATAACCACAAACCGAATATCACTCCTTTTTTCTGTGTGATTGATAATCTCCTCCTTTATACTTCCATTCACCTGAAATATCTCATAGGGAATATTTTCTTTCTTGAGTTCATCCTGGAATTGATCCATCAGAGAAACCATCTCACTACCATTAAGTACATATACGATCTCGAGCCCTGCACCAATACGCTTGCAGATATTCATGGCATATGTGAACGATTTTCTGTCAGATTCTCTTCCTGTAAGTGCAAGTAATACCGTCTGTCTCCCTTTAACCATTTCCCTTGCAGTCTCAAACTCACCCTCTTCTGCAAAGGCAGCGGCTGCAAAGATATCCTCAAACTTCTTCATAATCTTCATATCCTGTTCCTCCTTTCAATTAATTTCTATAAAATCTAAATTACAATATCCATGCCATAAAACAGAGATTTGTAACCTGTTGATAATTCATAGCAATATTATTAGAGTCGGGAATCAAGATCGTCCTTAGATGTTTCAATCTGTAATATCAATATTTTTATGTGGCCTTAAGCTCTTTTAAAGACAGCATTTTACTCATGTGTTGCATCTAATAAGTCATGTGTTGCATTTTTCAATAAATTCGATTATCATAGATCTATGAATATTCTTCATAGAAGCCTCAAGCAGAAGGTAATACTCGGGTATTTCATAGGACTTGTCTTGATGACCTGTGTCGTCTTAGTTAACTGGAACAATCTCGACAGTGTAAAAGACATAGTCCAATCTGGTGAAAAAGTATCCGACCTCTTTGATACAACCCTTGAGATCAGGAGATACGAAAAGAACTATTTTCTCTATAGAGAAAACGAAGATTATTCAGAGCTTTTAATTTACGTAGGAAAGGCAGAAGAACTCATCAAAGAAAACAGTAAAGAACTCAATCTCTTTTCTAAGCTTGAAGTTATTTCTGAACTCAGAGATAACATAAGAGAATACAGAAGTTTACTTGAGGTTCTGCCTTCCTTACATAGCATAGAAAGCAGAAGGGTCTGGCAGGAAAAATTAAGAGAAAAGGGAAGAACTATTGTCACAACCACAGAAGAAATGTCAACGACTGAAAGGAAAATAATGCAGGCGACACTTCAAACTTCTGGGAATATGCTGATAGCTTCGATGGTATTTCTTATATCTGCCGGTTTTATCATAGGGGCAATATTTTTCAGGATGTTTATTAAGCCACTGAGGCTTCTGGAAAGGCAGATGAAGGGGATTGCCAACGGGGAATTCTCATTCATACCTGTTGTATCCCGTGACAGGGAGCTGATGTCTCTGAGTAAAGCCTTTAACACGATGCTCGTTGAACTCGAGTTAAGACAGATGCACCTTGTCCAGACAGAGAAGCTTGCTTCTCTCGGCACACTCCTTTTCGGAGTAGCACACGAACTCAATAACCCACTTTCAAACATATCCACTTCCTGCCAGATACTTAAAGAAGAGATAGATGAAGCAGACATTGGTTATAAGAAAGAGCTCTTATCCCAGATTGAGAGTGAAACAGACAGGGCGAAGGATATCCTGCGTTCCCTTCTGGATTACTCAAGGACCGGTGAGAAAAAGACGATTAATCTGAAAAAGACGGTTAGTGAGTCGATTCGATTTATTGGAGGTGAGGCCCCGGCAAAGGTAGAAATTGATCTAAACATTCATGAAGATCTCGAACTATTTGCAGATAAGCAACAACTTCAGCAGGTCTTTCTGAATTTTATAAAGAATGCCATGGAGGCGATAGAAGGAGAAGGGAGGATTTCGATTTCAGCAAGGAAGGTTAAAGATACTGTCGAAATAAAGGTTAGTGATACTGGCAAAGGCATGGAGCCAGAGATTCTTTCAAAGATATTTGACCCATTCTTCACTACAAAAATAGCAAAGAAAGGTTATGGATTGGGTCTCTTTGTTGTCCATAACATAATAAGCGAACATGGAGGTACTATTGATGTTGAAAGCAGTCCTGGTCATGGAACAACATTTCTTATTAAACTACCTGTAAAGGAACTTAAAGATGAAAAATAAAGGAAGGCTTCTTATAGTCGAAGATGAAAAAGTTGCCCTCAAGAACCTCCAGCATATAATGGAGAAGGAGGATTATGAGGTGACAGGGACAACAAGCGGGACTAATGCCCTGAAGATACTTCAGGAGCAGGAATTCGATGTAGTCCTTACCGATCTCAAGATGGAGAAGGTAGATGGCCTTGAAGTACTTGAGAAATGCAAGTCACACTATCCGGATACAGCGGTTATTATGATTACGGCCTATGCATCCATTCCTTCAGCGGTAGAGACGATGAAAAAGGGCGCCTATGATTATATAGCAAAGCCTTTCAAACTCGATGTGGTTAGGAAGGTTGTGAGAGAGTCAGTAGAGAAAGTAAGACTTAAAAAGGAAAATGCACAACTCAGGGAGCAGATAGAGAAGTATCAGGGAAAGGTCAAAATCATCACTCAGGATACAATTATGCAGGGCATTCTTGATACAGCAAGGCAGATAGCACCTACAGACTGTAATATCGTATTGACAGGAGAGAGCGGTACGGGTAAAGAGCTCTTTGCCAGATATATACATTTCATGAGCAAGAGGGCTGAAGGCCCTTTCTTTGCAATAAACTGCGGGGCTTTTACAGAGGAACTCCTTTCGAATGAGCTCTTCGGCCATGAAAAGGGTGCATTCACAGGTGCGACTGCGATGAAAAAGGGACTGATAGAGATGGCCTCAGGGGGAACGCTATTCTTAGATGAGATAACAGAAATGCCGCCATCTATGCAGGTAAAACTCTTACGGGTGATCCAGGAAAAAGAGGTATTAAGGGTTGGAGGCACAGAGCCTGTGAAGGTGGATGTGAGGTTCATAGCTGCAACAAATCGGAGTATCCAAGATGCGATAAAGGATGGCAATTTCAGGCAGGACCTATATTTCAGGCTGAATGTTATCTCACTCCATATCCCTCCACTTTCAGAAAGAAGGGACGATATATCATTACTCAGTTATTATTTTCTTAAAAAATACACCACACTCATGAGGAAGGATATCACAGAGATCTCACAGGATGTTATTTCTATACTTATGAATTATGACTTCCCCGGAAATGTGAGGGAGCTTGAAAATATCATAGAAAGGGGAGTGGCCCTTTCAAACGGGAATACAATTGAGGTAGCCCATCTCCCTCAGGACTTGAAGGAGTTGAGTATAAGGACATTCAGGAAAAAGGAGGGTAAAATTCCATCCCTTGAAGAGCAGGAGGAGGCTTATATTAAGTGGGTATTAAAGGAGGTTGGTGGTAATAAGACACTCGCAGCCCAGATCCTTGGAATTGATAGGGTATCGCTCTGGAGGAAGTTAAAAAGGTATGGACTGGAAGAATAAAAAAGTTTAGCAGAATCAAAGTTTGAAGTGTGTTATAATCAACACCATGAAAAAGATTGATGATGTATGTAAGCGATATAACATTGACCTTTGTTATATCTTCGGTTCACAGGTAGCGGCAGGTAAATCGCTTCTTGACGGTATGGATGTGGTATCAATAGATGCCGAATCTGATATAGACTTTGCAGTCTTGTTCACAATGCCTCCTGAAA
This sequence comes from Nitrospirota bacterium, assembly GCA_016212195.1. GTDB lineage: Bacteria > Nitrospirota > Thermodesulfovibrionia > JACRGW01 > JACRGW01 > JACRGW01. Next base: position 28,483 of record JACRGW010000158.1, on the reverse strand, counting down.
ATACCTTAAAAACATATGCAAGTCTGAGCCTTGAACTCCAGGATCTTGTATCTCCTTTCAGGGCAGATCTTCTCTTTTTACATGAGGCTGACCACCTTATACAGCTTGAGGTGATAAAAGGGATAAACATATATTCCCGTAGTGAAGAACTGAGGGAATCTTACGAGGAAAAGGTGATGATGTTTGCATCGGCTGAATTGGAGATATTCAAGCTTAATGAAAAGGACCTGTTTGAGGCGATAGAGGATGGTTATTTCGAATTTGAATATAAAGCTGATAGAAGATAGACTCGGTTTTATCAATGAGGCTATAGCCAGATTAAAGAGGCTCTCCCTTTACAGTGAAGTAGAATTTCTTAAAGACGATAATCCTGCGATAGCAGAAAGCTATCTTAGGCGATCACTGGAGGCGATCTTTGACATAGGAAGGCACATAATCGCAAAGACAGCCGGGAAAGGTATTGTTGAGTATAAAGAGATAGCAAAAGTACTCGGTGATAAAAAGATTACAACAAGAGATTGCTCTAACAGCCTTATCCTGATGGCAGGGTACAGAAACCGCCTGATCCATTTTTATCATAAGGTGGAAGATAAAGAACTATATACCATTTTAAAAGAAAACCTTACCGATTTTGAGCGGTTTGTAAAAGAGATAAGAGATTTTATTATAGCATTGAAGAAATAATAGAATAACACTTTCTATCGAAAAGGAATACCATGGATAATGTATCGAACATAACTTATTACACTATGTTGTTTATAGGTATGCTTGCTGTTCTGTTCATTGTGGGAAGATATGTCCAGAAAATCCCTCCTGCAATGGTAAAGAAGTTAAACAGAATAAGTTTTGTTGTCGCATTAATTAGCGGTGTCTTCGCTGCCGCAACGCAAAAACCAATATTTATGTATCTGTTATTCGCATCTATTATATGTTTCTTTATCTTTTTCAATTACAAAGAGGATTCCTGATCAATGCCCTCCTGTCTTAAGTATCCCTGAAGCTGCAAAAACCAGAACCAAAATTTCAAGTATTGCCAGAAAAACATACGAAGTATCGAATTCCTTACTCCCATAAATGGAGACTCCCCAGTTCTCACCATTTCAGTTTTCTTATTACAATAGGAGTTATTATCGTGGTCATTAGAGACATCAGCACTATCGAGACATAGATATTCTGGCTGATGATCTTAGAGGTCAAACCTATCAATGCAACTATCATAGCGACCTCACCCCTTGGAGACATCCCAAATCCTATAATGAGTGACTCTGTCTTATTATAACCAACTATTTTCGATGCAACTCCACATCCTACAACCTTTGTTAATATAGCAACAATAAGCAATACTGCAAAGAAGGGCAATATATCGATTGTCAACTCTCTGAGATTTGCGAGTATCCCCAAACTTATGAAGAATATCGCCCCAAAGATTACATGGAGGTATTCTGCGCCCTCTTTTAAATCCTTGCTGTTTTTAAACTTTACCCCCTCTAATACTGCACCTGATAAGAAGGCGCCAACAATCGCCGATAGACCGATTACCTCAGCAATAGAGGCATACAAGAAACAGAACATTATCGACATGATAAACAAAAAATCAGGGAAATTTTTTGCAAATCTTTTTTCATCCACTTTCAGGAATAACTTCTTTAAATGCGGCGCTGCAAAGATCCCTGCAATTAAGAAGACCGTTGCCTTTATAGCTATCGTCAGGATTTCCACAACCTCTATATCCCCCGTTGTTGATTGAATAGTGACTGATAGTGCCAGTAATCCGAGGACATCGTCAATAACTGCTGCGCCGATTATTGCCTTTGCTGCAGGGGTGTTTAGCTTTTTCATCTCTTCCAGGACCTTTGCGGTAATGGCAATACTCGTGGCGGTTAAGGCAACACCGATAAGCATCGATTCTTTAAAGCCGTAGCCAAAAAGATACCCTAAAAAATAACCAGCTATCCATGGAAGAATAATTCCGATCAGTCCTATCAACATATATTTCATCCGATAGATATCTCTGATCCTGAACTCCAGTCCTATGGAGAATAAGAGCATTATTGCCCCGAGATGGGCAAGCATCTTGATAGCAACGCTATACTCTATTACATGAAAAAGGCTTGGGCCGATTGCTATCCCGACAATTATCACGCCCACAACTGCTGACTGGTTAATCCTCGAAGATAGCAGATAACCTGCGAGTGCAAAGAGCAAGACTAAACTTATCTGTAGTTCAATAGTGGCCATCTGTTATATAATTTTGAAAGATATATTATAAACCATCTTACTCAAAGAACAATCACTGCCTGTTCCACAACTTTTACTCGATAAAATTTTGAAAATGCCTGTGCCATCTTAGTGACCTCCTGCCTTGAGTATCCCACTTGCTGCAAGGAGAAGGACTGCCACCTCAATTATCGCTATCACCACATAGGGCATATCCTTTTTTCTTAGGAGAATAGGTAATATAACGAGATAACAAATTATGGTTAACCCTGCAAGTATCGCTATGCCGACATAGTTCAGATAGTCGCCTTTCCCGATCAAAGTTGCCCATCCCCATCCACTCGGTGCATTAAGGGTGTGGCGATAGTCCTTCACCTTCAGACCCCAGTACTTTGGAAGTTCCTCTATAGGGACAAAGCTCTGGAATATCCCTGATACATAAACTATAAATGTTACGACGAGTATTAAAAGACCGATCCACATTCCGATGTTTAAGATATTTGCGTATGCTATCTGTTCCTCTGAGGCCTTTGTCTTATCATCACTCATCTTATTTCCTCCCTATTTCCATATTCCAAGTCCCTTTAATAATGCCCTAACCCCTGCAAAAAGTAAGAGTCCTATAACAATCCATTTAATCGATTTTGGCTTTGCCTTTGCAAGTATCCTAACACCAACAATTGAACCGAGCATTATACCAATCATGGATGGGACGACAATCATTGGCAACACTGCACCTTCGTTTAGATAAACCCAGGCAGCAGTTGTGTCTGTAATAGAAAGGAGAAACTTACTTGTGGCAACAGAGATCTTTAGTGGGGCCCCCATAAGGAGGTTTAAGACAGGGAGATTTGCCCACCCTGCACCGAGCCCGAACATGCCTGCCATTATGCCGATAGCTATAAATAGAGCCAGCCCCTGTGGTGTCCTATGGATTCGCCATTCGATATCTTTTCCGAGGGATTCTTCCCTGTAAATTCCCATTATTCCCAGGCTATGAGATAGGGTATCAGGTTTTGGGACATTTGGGAAGTAAGATTTCTTTGCCGAGGCCATGATCACTACAATAAATATAATCGTTGCACCAAGAAGTGTCTGGATTATATGGGTTGGCAGAGCAAGTCCGATCATCGCACCTACTATTGCCGCAGATGATGCAATAAGTGCAACAGGTAGGGCAAGACGGAGACTTGCGAGGTTTCTCTTGAGAAGCCCCGGACCCGCTGCGAGGGCACCGGAAAGTGCGACAAGAAGGCCGGCACCTCTCACAAAGTCGAGATGGAAGGGGAAGAAACCGCCCACAATCGGTACAAATAAAACACCTCCACCCACACCACCTAAGACCGCCAAGATGCCGAGGATAAATGTTACAATGAAAAGGGCGAGAGGCCAAACCCACCAGGGTGTGTTTGAACCTGAAGCTACTTCTCTGACAATATCCTGACCTTCAGAGGCGAATACAGAGGGATTTAAGAATATAAACAATAGAGATAGAGAAGAAATAATCAATAGAACATTAAAAAATCTTTTTGAATTAATCAATCTCTCCTCCTCAAATGACTGTCATGCTGAACTTGTTTCAGCATCCCCTATAGACCCTGAAACAAGTTCAGGGTGACATTTTCTTCTCACTTGTGGCATTTGTATATATGTGTTTCATTTAGCAATGAAGTATTTCTTTAGTGAAACGGTGTATATATTACTCTATAGAAATATCAGGGTCAAGGAAAAGGGGATTTTAATTTTTTTATATGGATATAAGGAGACAGTTGATTATAAAAGATTTCAGCCCTTATTGTTTCAGATGCTGACTCACAATCTGTAGAAGTTCCTGTATCAGAATCGGCTTCGTTAAATAGGCGCTGGCCCCGAGCGATAGAGCCCTTTTTCTATCTTCTTCAGCCCCTTCTGTTGTGATCATTATTATAGGAACATCCTTTTTGGCTGGATCTGCCCTTACGAGGCTAACAAACTTAAGACCATCCATAACAGGCATATTTATATCAACAAAAAGCATGTCAAAATTCTGACCTACCATCTTTTTCAGGGCATCAACACCATCTGTGGCCTCCACTACCCTTGCCTTCTGAATCCTTTTAAGGGCAAAGGCAATCAATTGCCTCATCGTCGGCGAATCTTCAACTATAAGAAAGTTTATATCTGACATCTCTAATCCCCCTTCAATATATGGTGCCTTTTCATAGAGGTTTCTCGTTTAGAATGTCAATGAAAGTCTGAATTGTTGTCAGTTTTCCTTCAGATTGTGTATAGAGCTTCGAAGAAAATATTGCCGTTGCTGTATGACCGACTAAAAGATTGAAGAGTTCATAGTCAACATTTATAAAACCCTTTTTCTGTATAAGGAGTGAATAGATTGCTATTACCCCTATTACTTTTTCTTTGATCTTAAGGGGTATGCAGACTACTGGTTTAGAGAGGTCCTTTGAGGTGCGTCCTGGAACAAATTCTTCAAAGTAACTTTCTCCTGTTATTACTACCTCTCCTATAATCCCTTCTCCAGATTTTACTTTAGGGATATCTTCCTTATTAAGTCCCTCAGAGGCGATCACTTTTAGCTCTTCTGTCATTTCATCCACAATCATAATAGCAAATCTTTCGGCCCCGATGAGATTTGATACTATCTCGATAACAGTTCTCAATACCTCATTAAAATCGAGTGTGGAGTGGAGCTGGTAGCTTGCCACATACAGGTTAGCAAGATTATTATTCTCCTCTTCTACATCCAGATATTTAGCAACAAAGTCTTTATTCTCTGCCTCCACCTGTCTATACCTCTCTTGAATCTCTTTCTTCTCTTTCTCAAGGATACGACTACGCTCCTCAAGGAATTTTACCCTGTTCTTACCCATCTCCTTGAGTTCTTCCTCAAGCTCAACCAATTTAAACCTTAACCTCTCATTCTCTTTAAGAAGTTCCTGTGTAAATTCCTCACCTTTTCTGAATATCTGAAGGAACTCCTCAGACTTTTTCTGAATTTTGCCTTCTCCTTTTCTGGGTCCCAAGTTATACCTCCCTTAAAACGGTTGACAGTTTACGGTTAACTGTTTACGGTTTTTCATCCATCATACATCTCTTAATTATCTCCTCGGGGATCTTCTTTAAGGGGAGCACCTTATCAGCAGCCCCTGCAGTTATAACCTCCTGTGGCATCCCGAATACAACAGAGGTCTCCTCAGACTCTACAATGGTCTGACCCTTCTTCTCTTTTATCGCCTTCATACCATCCTTCCCATCGTTTCCCATTCCTGTAAGAATAACACCAAGTACCTTTCTTCCATAAACTGCTGCGGAAGACTTCATCATCAGATTTACCGAAGGGACATACTTATCAGCATCACTTTTCTTTCTTAGTATTGTCTTAACATTTTCCCCTTTCTTTTCCAGGACCATATGATAACCGCCAGGTGCTATAAGAATCTTCCCCCTTTCAACAGTATCTTCATCCTCTGCCTCTTTTACATGGAGGGGAGATATGGTATCAAGCCTTTCAGCAAAATGTTTTGTGAATCCTTCAGGCATATGCTGGGATATAACAACCCCAGCAGGAAGGTTTTTCGGAAGCCTCAAAAGGATGGCCTGAATCGCAGGAGGTCCACCTGTTGATGCGCCGATCGCAATAAGCTCAACTCCCTTTGGCTCAGGAAACACATCTTCAATCTCTCTATACTTACTATCATCACTCGTAAGGAGATCAAGATTAGCCTTCATTTTAGACATTTCAAGATGTGCGACTGCACTTATCTTTTCTATCAGTTCGTCCTTGATCTTCTGAAGTTCAGGTGATGCCCTGGCTGTCGGCTTTAAAATAAAATCTACTGCACCAAGCTCAAAGGCCTTAAGAAAACTCCTGTCATCCGCGTAGAAACTTACTACTATGACAGGTAGAGGAAATTCTTTCATTACCCATCTAAGGAAGGCAAAACCATCCATAACCGGCATCGCTAAATCGAGTGTCACTACATCAGGCCTGAATTTTATCACCTTTGACATCGCCTCCTTACCGTCAGAAGCGGTACCGATTGCATCGATGAAAGATGTCTGCTGAAGCATCCTTGTTATTGTCTGACGACTATATGGAGAGTCATCTACAACAAGAACCCTTATCTTTTCCATACCATCTCTCCTGTTAATGCCGATCTTGTGGGTTTCTGGTAAACAAGGTCATTCTTGAGATGCTTTAGCATGAAGTCAGTAGAAATATTCATTAAAGACTCGGAGTGACCTAAAAGGAGATAACCTTCTTCTGTGAGTCTATCATAAAAATTATTGATTACCTTTTTCTTTGCGTCCCTGTCAAAATAGATAATTACATTCCTGCAGAATATCACATCCATCTTACCAACAAATCTTACTTTAAAGGGGTCTACGAGATTCAGAAGGCTGAAGTTCACCAAACTCCTTACAGGATCAACAATCCTGTAATTCCCTTCTCCTTCATCTGTGAAATACTTTCTGATATAATAATCATCAATACTCCTGAAGGCGTTCTTTCTGTAAATCCCTCTCCTTGCTGCATGAATAACCCTCTGGTTTATATCACTTCCCAGTATCTCTATCTCCCATTCAGGCATGAGATTTTTCTCAAGTATCAATATCGCGATTGTATAAGGCTCTTCGCCTGTAGAACAACCTGCTGACCATATCCTGAGTCTTTTCTTATCCTTCCTCCTCTCACCGATTTCAGGGATGATCTCATCGCTTAATGCCTTAAGCTGAGAGAATTCCCTGAAGAAGTAGGTTTCATTTACTGTTAAGACATCTATCACCGATGCCAGTTCTTCATCTCTCCTTTTATCATACATTAAAAAATGGTAATAATCCTCAAAGTTATTTAAGAGATAATTCTCTACCCTTCTCGATAGCCTCTTTTCCAGGAGGAATTTAGATCCATCGTCGAAATATACCCCACAATAATTCCTTATAAAATCTCGGATGAGTCTGAATGTGTCATCAGACATCTTGAACGATCCATTCATTCCTATCATTTCTTACCTTTAAGTATATCATCCGCTGTCTTTCTGACCACTTCGTCTTCATCTGTCTCGGCTACCTTAATGATATATCCTTTAACATCCTTCTCAGGAAATCTCCCTAATACTTCTAATACTGCCTTCCTTACACCCCAGTCTCTATCCGAAAGGAGAGGCAGAAGCTCCTTTAAGATTTCAAGGGCCTGAACCTTATTAAAGCCCAGTTTAGAAAGTGTTCTGATGGTGATCTTTTTTAGTTCAGGGTCTTTTTCTTTAAGGAGTCGTAATAGGTACGGAAGTGCTGACATATCTCCTATCTCTCCTAAGGACTCAATTACAGAGATTCTGACCATAGGGTCTTTATCATCAAGGAGTTCTATAAGGGGAAGGACGGCGGCTGGATTCTTAAGTTTTCCAATACCTCTTGCAACTGCTGCTCTTACCCTGCTATTTTCATCTTTAAGAAGTATGATAAGGGAATCAATCCCCTTTTTATAACTAATTTCGCCGATGGCAATGGCAGATGCCATTTTTACCCGTGGCTCCTCGTCGGTCAAGGCTGAAATTAAAAATCTTCCTGCCTCCTCTCCCCCTATCATACCAAGTGCCTTTACAACCGCCTCCCTTACTTCAGGTGACTCATCTTTGATAACAAAGCCAAGGGATGAGACCGCTTTCTTCGCTTTTAGCCTGCCTAAAAGCAGGGCTATATTCTTTCTAAAATCTGATTCCTTTGAAGAAAGCATAGGAAGGAGTTGTTCCACCTCAGTCCCTATCTCGACCAGGGCAGTTACGGCAGATTCCTGGACATTATTATATTCATCATTAAGGAAATCCATGAGAGGGATTATAGCCCTTCTATCCTTTATCTTCCCTAAGGCTATCATTGAGTTTCCCCTTACATGCCCGTCTTCATCAGATAGGGATTTTATCAGTGCCTCAACAGCAGTACTATCACCTATCTCTCCTAAGAGATAGGATATACATCTCCTGATAATATTATCAGGGTTATCTAAGAAGGGGATAAGGGCATGGATAGCACCACCCCTACCAAGAATTAAGAGTGCCTCCATTACCTTTTCTTGAAGTTCGTCTTCCTGGAGAAGGTTTACAAGTGGCTCAACAGCCCTTTCAGCCCCCACCCATCCCAAAAGCCTTACGGATGCTAATTTTATCTGAGCCTTCTCTCTTTTGAGGGACTGGAGCAGATAGTCTGATATCTCTCTATCAATATTTTCCTTTATAATTGTGATGGTCCCCTTATCATTAGGATTCTTCTTCGAAATATCTATAATAACCTGGAGTGAAATTTCCCTGATTGACCTCGAAGGGTCTTTCAGGAATTTTATAACCTGAGCCAGTGCCCTTTTATCCCCCAGGGCACCAAGGCCTTTTAAGGCTGCCTCTCTCAGTGGTTTCTCTTTAAGGGCATCAAGAAGTGGCTCGAGAACCCTTGAATCTCCAATATTACCGAGTGAAATAGCAGCAGGATAGCTAAGCCAGAGTTCCTTCTTTTTAAATATCTTCAAAAGGGGATTTATTGCCTTCTCATCTCTTATCTTACCGAGATGTTCTATTGCAGAGAATCTAACATTATCATCCCTATCTGTTAACGCCGCAATAAAGAGAGGGGTAGCTCTTTTGTCTCCTACTTCTCCGAGGATATCGACGATGAATTTTCTGACATCTTGATGGGCGTCCTCAAAGCTGTTTATAAGAAATGGGACTGCCTCCTTCCCTATCCTTGTGAGTGCCTCTATTGCGGAGTTTCTTGCCCCTGCATTATCCTGGATATTCAGGGATGAGATGAGGCTTTCTATAACCCTTCTTCCGCCAATCTTCAGGAATGACTCAACAGAGGTCTTCCTGACACGCCAATCAGCATCTCCTAAGGTCTTAAGGAGGTGAGGGATAGATTCCTCACCATAATCAGCAAGCCCCAAGGCAGATAATCTTCTTATCTCTGCATTTTCGTCATTAATACCCTTCACCAAATCCGCAAAACTATCCAATATTCTCTCCATGAGGATGTTAGACCTTATGCCTTTTCAGTCTCTTCAATTGATTCAAGAACAAGCATCTCTTCTGTAGAGAGGATCTTATCAAGATTCAGTATTATTATTAACTTCTCCCCTACCTTTCCAACACCTTCGAGATATTCGGTTTTTATTCCCTTAACAATAGTTGGGGGAGACACTATATCTTCCCTTGAGAGACTGCGTACATCACTTATTCCATCCACCTGAAGTCCAACTATCTCTTCCCCTACCCGGATTAATAATATCCGTTCATTCCCATGTCTGTCAGTAGGTTCAATACCGAATCTTTTTCTGAGGTCTACTATAGGGATAACCTTTCCTCTCAGGTTTAACACCCCCTCTATAAAATCCGGACTCTTAGGAAGTCTTGTTACCTTTTGTGGTCTAAGAATCTCAACCACTCTCATTATATCTATCGCATATTCCTCTTCACCTACGGAAAAAATAGCTACTCTGGTTTCTTGATCTTCCATATAAATCAGTCCTTGAGTTATTTTACCTTAAATACCTCAACCACTCTTTTCAGGTCTTCAGCATCCTTCCTGATGCCCTCCATAGCAAGATCTATCTCAGAGGCTATATCCATTCCTTCCACAGCCACGGTCTTAACCTCGTCGATAGACCGAAGGATGGATTCAGTCCCGATTCTCTGCTCTTCTGTTGCCTTTGATATTAGCCGTGTCTTCTCCACCGTATTTTCAGCAACTGAGCCTATCTGCCTGCTCCCACTTGACTGGTCTTCCATAGCCTTTTTCACATGTTTAGATATACTATCTACAACCTCCATTGCCTTCACAATCTGGTCTGTCCCGTTCCTGAGTTCACGGATTGCATTCGCAATATTCACTATCATATCTTTTACTCTTTCAACAGATTCAGTCACCTGTTTCACACCCCTCGCCTGTTCAACAGCTGCCCCTTCTATGCCCTTTGCTGCAACCTGGGACTGCTGTGAAGAATGGATGATCGTCCTTAAGGCATCACCTACTGCGTAAACCAGTTTATTACCATCATCTACCCTTATAAGACCTTCCTTCATTATATCTACAGTATCCTGTGTCTCCTGCTGGATCGTCACTATCAGATCGGCTATCTCTTTTGTAGAAGCAGAAGTCTTCTCTGCAAGTTCCCTGATCTCTTCTGCCACAACAGAAAAACTTTTACCGTGTTCCCCTGCCTGGGCAGCTAAGATTGCTGCGTTTAATGCCAGGAGGTTTGTTCTGGAAGTTACTGCATCAATAACAGCAACGATTTTATTTATCTCCAATGATCTCTCCTTCAGGTGGTTTACTGAATCACCGGCCTTCTTTACAGAACCTTTTATTTTATCCATCCCATCTATTGCATTAACAACAGAGACCATCCCAAACTCCGAGGCATCGGAGACAACCTTACCTGCAAGCATTGATGATTCCTTTGCATTATCCGCTACAGTCCTTATGGCAGCATCAATCTCCGCTGCGGCCCCTCCTGTTTCGGATATTGCCTCCTCTAAGACCTCCGCACTCCTTGCAACTTTTTTAACAGAGGCCCCTATCTGTTCCAGGGAAGCCGTTGTTTCAGAGATAGTGCCTGCAAGGCCGGAGGTACTATTTGCAACCTCTTCTATTGAGGAACTTATCTCGAGGACAGAAGATGAAGTTTCTACTGCAGATGTAGAAAGTGTAGATACAGAGTTTGCAATCTCCCTGATAGTTGAGTTCAACTCCTGTAGAGAGGAGGATGTCTTCTCAACTGCCTCTACCTGAGTTCTTGAACCTGTAGTCATTTTCTTAGAGTTTATCGCTATCTGCTCGGCTGCCATGGATACATTCATAGCAGCTGACTTAAACCTTTTGAAAATATTTCCGAGGTTCTCTACCATCCTGTTTATCGTCCCACCTAGTTCCCCAACTTCATCATTAGATCTTATCTCTATTGTCTTTGTGAAGTCTCCCCTTGTTATCTCAAAGGCTGTAGAGGCAAAGGTTGTTATAGGCCTTGTTATGAATCTTGAAACAAAGAAGGCTACAAGGGTAATGCCCAAGATAAATCCTACGAGAGCAACAGTTATAGATTTCAAAAGCATGGAGGAGATCTGAGCTGATAACTCTTTCTTCTTAAGTGCCACTTTTATAAAGCCAACGAGTTTTTTCTCAGGACCAAATAGTGGAAGGGTTGTTTCATAATAATCTCCCACGGGTTTAGTTATAAACTCCTCGGTCTTTATAGCCTCCATCTCCGGTATCTCTGTAAGAGTTTTACTAATCATAACTTGATCATTATGGAAGAGGATCTTACCTGTGCTATCAACAACCATAGAATAACCAATATCCTTATTCTCTTCGATTAGCCTCCTCAACATATCATTAACCCCTAAAAGACTCCCGAGGGGGACGCCTACTTCCGCTGGCCTACTTATCTCACTTTTAATTCCTTTCCCTATAAGTGTTGTTTTAACAAGAAGGGCATTTTTGTATCTACCTGTCACTACCTTCATGAGAACTATTGTATTTATACTTAATACCGAAAGGAGGATCAGGACCATTAATAAAATTGCTTTATTTCTTAGATTCATATTTCTTAGATTCATATTCTTCCTCCTTTCAATCCTGTTATAATTTAATAGTTCTCATCATCTTTTTTATCCCGCTGTAGTCATCGTCATGGGCCTCGACAAATCCTGTCTGTCTCGGATTTATAGCTTTAAGGATTTTTTTTGTCTCTTCCTTTTGATTGTTTATGTCGAGAAGGGTCTTTTTAAGTTTTTCCTTTACTGTTGGGTCAATGTCTTTAGCTACACATATATTAAACCCCGGGATATCTGTAGATACCTTGATAATCTTCAGCCCCTGAGGGATGAACTTATAGGCGATAGATTCGAGCATTCCGCCAACATCAAACTCCCCTTTTAGAACAGCCTGGGCAACATTATCATGATGTCCCAGGTATCTATAAGACCTAAGGTCTTTAAGATCTATTCCAACCTCCAGGAGCATATTTCTTGGGATGATATGGCTTGTTGTCGATTTTGGATCGCCAAAGGCAAAGGTCCTACCCCTTATATCTTCAACCGTATTAACTTTGCTCCCTTCCTTTGCTACTATTACAGAATTGGTGAAAGGTTTTCCATCGAGGACTTCTTTAACAATGGGCCTAACCCCGTATCTCTGGCTTGCCTCTATATAGGTTGTGGGTGTCATATAACAGATCTGGGTAACACCTTTGCCTAAATCTTCTATAGTCCCTTCAAAATCGAGGGCAAGTTTAAGACTTACCTTCATACCAAGGGCTATCGATAGATATTCAGTCAAGGGGGTAAATTTCCTGAACATCTCTGCCGGGGACTCTAAGGGTATAACACCCATCCTTAAACCCTTTTCTCGGATATAAACCTCGCTTATCTTAAATCTCCCCGTTTCTGCCTTAAGAAGGTCTGTAGCCTTTATCAGGGTAAGTATCCTCTGGTTTATCTCGAAGGCGATATCTACATTCCTCTTTGGTATATCCCTTGCCCCCTCTATAGAATTCATTATCAAATTACTTCCAATCTTCTGCTCCTGTATAGAATGTGACATGTCCTGAATCTTTTCAGTAACAATCTCAACTGCCTGGGTTATCTGCTTACTTGCCTTAGATTGCTCAGAAGTGGCAGATCTAACCTTCTCTGTAATATCCCTCATCTTCTCAGCCGCAAGGACTATCTGTCCAACCCCTTTTGTCTGTTCGGAAATAGCGTTAGAAATATGAACTATCATATCCCTTATCCTGTCCATTGCCCCAACGACCTGTTTTATACCCTTGACCTGTTCTATAGTCGCCCTCTCTATCGAAGATGCCATCTCAGAAGAAATCTTCGCACTTTCCAGTATCTGTTTTAAGGCATCTCCTGCCTCCTTGCTAAGCCTGACCCCTTCTTCCACCTTACTGAGCCCCTCTCCCATCGCCTCTACCGCACCTTTAGCCTCTCCCTGAACAGAGGCGATGAGGTCTCCTATCTCTTTTGTAGAAGCCGCTGTCTTTTCAGCCAAATCCTTAATCTCCTCCGCTACCACTGAGAAACCCTTGCCATGTTCCTTTGCCTGGGCAGCCAGGATAGCAGCATTAAGGGCAAGGAGGGATGTCTGGTCAGTAACCTCATCTATAACATTAATGACCTTCCCTATCTCTTCGCTTCTGCTGCCGAGCCTGTTTATCAATTCCGCGGTCCTCTCCACCTTCTCTTTTATCCCTTTCATTCCCTCTATTGTCTTTTCTATAGAGACCATTCCGAGCTGTGAGGCATCTTCCTTAACCTTATCAGCGAGCCTCGCACTCTCCCTATAAGCGATTTCTACCTCTTTTATAGTAGCGTTGATCTCCTCAACAGCAGAAGATGTCTCTTCTGACGCCTTAGAAAGGACCTCTGCACTTTGAGCCACTTCCTTTACTGAGGCGTTCATCTCATCTATAGAAGACGCTGTTCCCTCTACAGAGGTGGATAGTGTAACAGTTGAATTTGCCACTTCATCCACTGATGACATCATTTCGAGTATAGAAGATGAGGTCTGTACAGCCGAGATAGACAACTCATCTATAGAGGAGGCGATCCCCTTGATTGCTGCATTTAATTCTTCAATTGATCCAGTAATTGTTTCAATAGAACCAAGCTGTATCTGGGCAAATTCGATTAACCTCTTAGAATCATCGGATACCTGAGAACCCACCCTCTCTACTTCTTTTGATACATCATTTATTCCACCAATCATGCTCCCCATATGGAATATGGATTCATTTATTGTATTAGTTAGATCACCTATTTCATCCCTTGATGTAATCCCAGAAATCGGGGTGAGATTTCCCTCAGAGACCTTCTTCATAGAATCCACCAGTCTTTCAATGGGCTCAATGACCATCCTTCTCAAAAGAACCTGAAGGATTATCGTAAAGAAGATCGCTACAGTTGATGCCAAAAGGAAAAGCTGGATTATATCCCTCTTTAATTCTAATGTCAGGATAACAAGGAATACCATCTCGAGGCCCAGGATTGCGACCGCCAGACTGAGGATTTTTATTCTTAATCTTCCCTTAAAGATATTAGGTAGACTCATATTCTTCCTCAAATAGTTTTTCGACTATATTTTCATGACCTCTTCAACATTAAGGAGGCCAATGAATCTATCATCTACCAGGCTTATCCCTTCGAGAAAATCTGCCTCTATACCTGTGATAATAGTAGGAGTAGAATCTATAGACTCCTTAAGGAGCTTAATAACTCCAAGAACCTCATCAATCACAGCACCTATAGTCTCGTTCCTTATTGAGAGTATAAGAATTCTTCTCTTTTTATCCTGCTGAATTCCTTCCAGACCCAATCTTTCCTTGAGATCAAAGACAGGGATAATCTCCCCTCTTAAGGATGTTACACCCTTTAGATAAGAAGGTGTTCTCGGAACAGATGTTATCTCGAGAGGTTTGAGTATTTCCCTTACATAATCTATCTTCACACCGTAAATTTCATCCCCAAGCCTAAAGGATATTACCTCAACTACTGACTCTTCTTCGCTGTATGGTAAAGAAGGAATCTCCTGAATCTCTTCCCTTATCTCTTGGGATAACTCAACCCCGCCTGATTGTAAAGGCATCCCTGTTTCATCCTTTTCAATTGATATTGCCTCTTCTGTTATCTCCCCTTCGACTTGAAGATTTGCCTCAGCATCCTCAGTCTTTCCCTGAACCTGTTTCTGGGTTGAGTCCTGGGGTTTTTCTTCTTTCGCCTTCTCCTGCTGTGCCTTTTTCCTAATATTCACTAAATCCATTTCTATTCCTCACTTTTTGTTACTCTGAGCCCTTCGCTACGTTCATGGTGACAAAAAAGAAATACTCATCCTTTTAGAGCAAAGCCTAACTCCCCTGCGACATCCTCTATTATATCTTCCTCTATCAGGCTCACACCTCTTCCGAAACCTTCGAGGAGGGCATATGTACAGAGGTTATTAATCTTCCTCGGGATCCCTCCTGAATGCCTGTGGACAGATCTGATGGCACTTTCCGTGAAGGTCCTTTCCTCCCTTCCTGCTACAGATATTCTATGATTTATATAGGCACAAACCTCTTCTTCAGTAAGTCCTTCAAGGTGATAGAGCAGACCTATCCTCTGTCTCAGAGATTGATACGACTTCCCCCCAAGTCTTTTCCTTAAATCCGGTTGTCCTATAAGGACTATTGAGAGAAGGTTTGTATCATCGAGCTGGAAATTTGTGAGCAGCCTGATCTCTTCAAAGGTATCTTTACTTGGTATCAGCTGTGCCTCATCGATGATAATAACAGGTACATTCCCCTCGGTATAAAGATTATAGAGAGAGTTATAGATAACTTCCAGGATATTATTTCTGGATCTCGAAGGGCGATCTATGCCAAATCCGTTTGCAAGGGTCTTTAACAGGTTAACCGGGCTCAGACGGGGATTAATAATCAAGACAATCTTATGGGAACTATTAAGGGAGTCTATGAGTGCCCTCGAAAGTGTGGTTTTCCCCGAGCCAATCTCTCCGGTGAGCAGAATAAACTCTTTCTCCTCAACTCCATACTGTAACCTGGCAAGTGCCTCGGCATGACCTTTACTCATATAGAGAAATCTCGGATCAGGGGTCTTACTGAATGGCTTCATCTTAAATCCATAATATTCTTCGTACATCGTAAAGTCCGTTTAATCTTTCATTGTAAATTTAGCAATTAGCATTTTAAATTTAAAATCTTCAATGCTAAATGATAATTTTGCACTTTGATTTTTATGCCCTTCTCCTCGTCATTGCCTCGTCAATAAGGGCCTCTACATCTAAAACGAGTATAACCTTATACTTTCCCATTTCTGTTGCCCCTGAAATCCCAGGGACACCCTTGAGGCTTTCTCCAAGAGATTTTATTACAATCTCCTGCTGTCCTATAAAATCACTCACCACTAAGCCGATCCTTCTCTCTCCAAAACCTACTACTACAATATTAATATTCTCTGTATCCTCACCAGGAGGCAGATTGAATGTCTTATCCAGTCTCATAAGAGGTAGCATCTCTCCCCTCAGTTCCAAGACCTCCTTCTTCTCTATCCTCTGCACCTTCTGGAAAGGAATCATCAGGTTTTCAGATACCGAGTTAATAGGGATCGCAAATATCTCCTTCGAAACCTTTACAATAAGTGCTTTAATGATCGCTAAGGTAATAGGAATTGTAATTGTGAAGGTAGTCCCCTTTCCAAACTCTGTATCAATATCAATGAAACCACTAAGATCAGAGACCCTTGTCTTCACCACATCCAATCCCACACCACGGCCTGACATTTCTGTCACGTCTCTTTTAGTAGTAAAACCAGGGAGAAAGAGAAGTTCCAGTATCTCTCTTTTATTCAATACGGCATCCCTCTCGACGAGACCTCTCTCAATCGCCTTTTTAATGACTGTGTCCGTGTCAATGCCTGCTCCGTCGTCTTCGATAGTTATGGCAACATGATTACCTCTTGGAAAGGCGCTGAGCCGTACAGTACCACTCTCTTTTTTGCCTGATCTTCTCCTGATATCAGGGGTTTCGATACCATGATCGATAGCATTTCTTATAATATGCATCAGCGGATCGGCTGTCTCCTCTGCCAAGAATTTATCCAGTTCTGTCTCTTCGCCATAAAATTCCATATCTACCTCTTTTTCTATATCCTTGCTGTAACGTCTCACAACCTGAGAAAGTCTTGAGAAGATCTGCCCTACAGGTATCATCCTCACCTCCATAATCTCATTCTGTAATGCGGTGAGTCTCTTACCTAATGACTGTGACACCCTTTGAAGGTCCATAGAAAGAATGCTATATCCCTGAAGCTGCTTTAGTTCCTTACTTATTCTGCCAACGGCGGCCCTAGTCAGAACAAGTTCACCTACTGTATTCATAAGCCTATCTAACCTCTCAATATCTACCCTTACTGTCTTGCTCATACTTTTTAATGATGTATCTGAGGTAGAAGGAGGTCTGACCCTTGGTTCGTCTGATCTCTCCGAAGTTTGTATGCCTTCAACATTTCCTACCCCTTTCTTCCTGCCAACCTCTTCAATAACAACCTTTCCCTTCCCTACTCTCTCGCTTATCCCTTCAAGGTCTTCACTGCTACCTATCAGAAGGGTAAACTGGATTCCTTCCTGAGGAGATACCCCTGATGAAGGCAAGGTTGTAATAACCTCTCCTACGGTCTTCACTTTGTTATTTAGACCCTCCAGATCTGTATCGAAACTCTGCAGGCCAAAACTTGCCTTCAGAAGAAAGATATTTCTGCTTTCTTTAATATTGGTCTTCAGGCGGTACTCTTCATATTCGGTGAGGACTTTAAGGATTGCCTGGTCGATATCAAGGGTATCTATGATAGAAATCTCAGAACTTTTTGTCCTATCTCTAATAAAGAGATCAATATCAGAAAGTATGCCTTCAATATCAGTAACCTCTTCTCCCTTTTCTGCATCTCCAAGAAGTTTCCTCAATATACCTAATCCTTCTATAATAAGATTGAGGACATCACGGTTAAGTTCAATCTTACCGAGACGGAGAGTATCAAGAAGGGATTCAAGGCGGTGACTCAACTCGGACATTCTATTGAGGCTAAATATCCCTGATAGCCCTTTTAGGGAATGGACTCCCCTAAAGATGGCATTCAGGGTATCAGGATTAAATCTCTCCTGGTAGGTTTCTTCTAATTCTTCAACATTATTGTTGATTTCTGTCAGGAGATCTTCGGCCTCACCTAAAAACTCCTTCTTTGATCTCTCACCACCTGTATCTGGCATATACCGAATTTATCATATAACCTCTGGAATATCAATTGAAAAACATTTTTCTATCCACTATCAATTATAAATGTAACTGGCCCATCATTGTATATCTTCACTAACATCTTAGACCCGAACTCCCCTGTCTTTACCTTAATGCCCTTATCTCTTAAGACAGTTACAAAACTTTCATAGAGTTTCCTTGCTTCATCTGGATGGGCTGCATCATCAAAACCAGGCCTTCTCCCCTTTCTGGTATTCCCAAGAAGGGTGAACTCAGAAATTACAAGTAAATCCCCTTTCTTATCCAGAAGGGAAAGATTAAGTTTCCCCTCCTCATCCTCAAATATTCTTAGATTGCATATCTTTTCTGCAAGGTACTCTATATCACTGAAGCTGTCTCCCTTAGCAACTCCGAGAAGGACAACCAGTCCATACCCAATTCTCCCTAACTCCTCTTTATCTATTTCTACCGATGCCTCCCTCACCCTCTGTAGCACCACTCTCAAATTTAAATACCCTCCTGAAAGTTAAATCTTATTCTCTATTACTGTTTCGAAAATTATATCTTAACCTTTGATGAAAGTCTATTGATTGTACATTCAATCACTTATTTTTTCATTCATATATGGCAAGGACAGTCAATCCACTTATTTCTTGAAATACTTAAGAGGCTTTGTTATGATACTGAACAAGGTAACGTTCATCGGATTTTCGATATTAAAGTAAACTTTAGAGGAGGGATATATTTGGTTGGAAGAGCATGCCCATAAAATATCCATTAAGGCTAATCTCCTGAACAGGTTTATAGCTAAATTTATTGATTTCCTCATTGCAGGAGCTCTTCTCAAACTCCTCCCCCCAATAGGTTTCTTGGCAGGTATCACCTATCTCCTGATAGGCGATGGTCTATTTGATGGCAGGAGTCTTGGTAAAAAATTTATAGGGTTAAGGGTCATCGTTACCAATAAGGATGTGGGGTGTAGTTTCAGGGAATCCATTATAAGAAACTTACCATTCGGCATAGGTTATATCCTGTTCGGTATCCCCTGGATAGGGTGGATTTTCGCATTGATAATCTGCACCTTTGAAGGGCTCCTGGTTATTGGTAGCGAAACTGGTGCAAGGATAGGAGACGAGTTGGCAAAAACGCAGGTTATTGATGACCGAAAAAATAATAATCAGATTACATTTTGAAATTAGCATTTAGCATTACAAAATATTAAATATATCCTGACGACAGACCAGGATTTCAGATGATAATTTTACTATGAATATAGAAGGAGATAAAAAATGATAGTCGATTCCATCTTTGGATTGTTCTCTAATGATCTGGCAATAGATCTCGGTACAGCAAACACACTTATCTATGTAAAAGGAAGGGGTATTGTATGTAATGAGCCATCAATAGTCACAGTACAGAAAGATACAAATAAGGTCCTGGCTGTTGGGCATGAGGCTAAAAAGATGTTGGGCAGGACCCCTGGCAATATCCTGGCAATCCGTCCTATGAAAGATGGAGTAATAGCTGATTTCGATATTACAGGTGAAATGTTAAGGTACTTTATTGCCAAGGTCCATAATAGAAAAAGCTTTATCTCTCCAAGGATCATCATAGGGGTTCCATCAGGGATAACTCAGGTAGAGCAGAGGGCTGTCAGGGATGCCGCTGAGACTTCTGGAGCAAGAGAGGTCTATCTAATCGGGGAGCCTATGGCAGCTGCCATAGGAGTCGGACTCCCAATAACAGAGCCTTCAGGTAATATGATAGTAGATATAGGAGGCGGGACAACGGATGTAGCTGTAATTTCACTTTATGGTATTGTCTACAGTAAGGCAGTAAGGGTAGGTGGAGACAAGATGGATGAGTCCATTATTAATTACATAAAAAGGAAATATAATCTCCTCATTGGAGAAAGGACAGCTGAACTTATAAAGATGGAGATAGGGTCTGCCTATAGGGTAGATAACGATAAAAGATCGATGGAAGTTAAAGGAAGGGATCTTGTCTCTGGGATACCTAAAACCCTGCTCCTGGATGAAGATGAAGCAAGAGAAGCCCTGAGGGAACCTGTTTCCGCAATTGTGAATACAATTAAACTGGCATTGGAGAATACCCCTCCAGAGCTCTCCGCTGATATTGTGGACAGGGGTATAGTCTTAGCAGGTGGAGGGGCTCTATTGAGGGGTATCGATCTCCTTTTAAGGGAAGAGACAGGCCTACCTATCATATTGGCAGAAGACCCATTAGCGGCCGTAGTAATTGGTGTTGGAAAGGCTCTTGATGAGATTGACCTCTTGAAGAAAATCTCTATTCTTTAAAACTGATCTGCGATGTATCGCTACCTTGTTGAACATAAAAGGTTACTTGTCCTTTTCCTTATCATTTTCCTCGCATTTTTATGGATGACCCACCAGGTTAAACGGGGAGATAAATTTGGCGTGAAAAGACTCTCTGACAACCTTCTTTCCCCTCCCCAGAAAGTAATCACAGTCCTTACTAATAGGGTAAAGGGATTCTTAGATCATTATCTCTATCTTGTTGGTAAAGCAAAAGAGAATAAGAGTTTAATTGAAGAGATAGAGAAGTTAAAGTCAGAAGTAAAAAGATATCAGGATGTTTTGGAAGAGAATAAAAGACTTAAAACCATCCTTTCATTAAAGGAGTCTCAATCAGCCTATATTGCTACAGTAAGGGTGATAGGAAGGGATCCAGGTAACTGGTTCAGAACTATCGTTATAGATAAAGGTGAGAAGGATGGTCTTAAAAAGGATATGACCGCTATTTCTCATTCTGGTATTGTGGGAAGGATATACAAAGTCATGCCAAGGACAGCAAAGATTCTTCTTATCACCGATCACGGCAGTTCTCTGGCTGCAAGGGTGCTGAGAACAAGGGATGAAGGAATTCTGGAAGGGACAGAGGGAGGTCTCTGCCGTCTTAAGTATATCCGCCAGTCAAGCGAAATCAAGGTTGGCGATGTTTTATTGAGTTCAGGGCTTGATGGGGTTTTTCCTAATGGACTCATTATAGGAACAGTCTCTAAAGTTGAGAGGAAAAAGTCCGGTTTTTTCCAGGAGATAGATGTAATCCCATCCACTGATATTACAAAACTTGAGGAAGTAATTATAGTAGGGCAGAAATGAAGGTTATTGCCTTCTTGCTTTTCATCTTCCTTCTTGTAGCCCTTCAGGGGACACTCCTTGAGAACCTTAGCTTTAAGGGCATTAAACCAGATCTCCTCTTTATCCTCTCCTATGGTATAGGACTCTATAAGGGTGAGATGAATGGTTTATTTTGGGGAGGATTTATCGGTCTTATGATGGATAGCTCTACAGGTATACTGTTAGGACCTAATCTTACAAGTAAGGCTACAGTCGGTTTTCTTTCAGGATACCTTAAAGGAAAGGTATTCAGGATGACGGTAACTGTGAGTCTAATTTTTCTCTTTATCCTCTCACTTCTTGATGGGATTTTGAACTTCATTTCTATCAATGTATTCCTGAGCGCCCTTCCTTTCCTTAATGTATTCTTATCCATCATTCTTCCTCAGGCACTTTATAATACCCTTTTCGGTGTTATAATATGGGCATTGTTTGAAAGGTTTAAAATAAAAGATGTTAGAGAACCTGCAAGAGAATAAAAACAGTGACATACAGAAAAGACTCCCCTATCTTGGCTATGCCATATTAATTCTGATAGCCCTGATTGTCCTGAGGATCTGGTATTTCCAGGTCTTAAAGGGGAATTACTATAGGGAGCTTTCTGAGAATAACCGTTTGAGGATAATAAAAATTTTACCACCGCGGGGTATCATCTATGATCGTGAAGGTATTCCTCTTGTAGAAAATATTCCGAGTTTTGATATATCCCTCATCCTTGAGGATATCTATAAGGAAGGAGATACTATCAGCAGGCTTGCTAAGCTCATTGGAATTCCAGAAGAGGAAATAAAGAAAAAAATTGAAGTAGCGAAGCGTAAAGAACCCTTTCAACCCGTAAAGATAAAAGAAAAAACAAGCTGGGAGGAAGTTGCGGTAATTGAGGCACGTAAAGTTGATATGCCTGGTGTCTTTGTCGAAGTGGAAGTCACAAGAAACTACCTTTATGGGGACCTTGGGGCTCATCTTATAGGTCATCTCGGCAGGATTACACCTGAACAGGCTGAACTGGAGGAATATTTCAATTTCCCGAGAGACAGCCTCATCGGACAATGGGGCATTGAGAAGAGTTTCGATAGTGCCTTAAGGGGAATTCCAGGAGAAAGGATAATCGAGGTTGATGCACTTGGTCGTGAGGTAAAGGTCCTTGCAGAAAAGGAATCTATCCCCGGGGACGACATATACCTCACATTAGATCTTAATACCCAGAAGACTGCAGAAAACGCCTTAGGAAAAGAGGCAGGGGCTATAGTAGCTATAGACCCTAATAATGGTGGAATCCTTGCCTTCAGTTCACGTCCCTCCCTTGATCCAAATATGTTTTCTAAAGGCACACAAAAGCAATATTGGACAGAGATGATGAACAATCCCCTCCACCCCCTTATGAACAGGGTGACTCAAAGCCAAGTACCTCCCGGATCCACTTTCAAGATAGTGATGGCAGCAGCTGGTCTTGAGACAGGAAAGATTACTCCATCCACAGAGGTGAACTGCCAGGGTTCTATCCATTTCGGAAACAGAGATTTCAGATGCTGGAAGGCAGGAGGTCACGGTAGAGTATCCCTGCACAGGGCTATAGTTGAATCCTGTGATGTATATTTCTATGAACTGGGGAAGAAATTGGGGATAGATGTTATATCTAAGTATGCAGAGGCCTTCGGTTTAGGAAAGATTACAGGGGTTCCTTTACCTTCTGAAAAGACCGGTCTTGTCCCTTCGACTGAATGGAAGAACAGGGCGCTGGGGAAACCATGGTTTCCCGGTGAGACCCTTTCAGTTTCTATAGGACAGGGTTATCTCCTCGTCACACCTCTCCAGATGGCTCAGGTATCTGCCTCTATAGCTAATGACGGGATTATCTATAAACCTCAGGTAGTAAAGAGGATAAATGGGAAAAATGGTTATATAGATCTTCTTCCTGAAGGCACTAAAATTCAGATCAATAACGGGACTATGAAATTCCTGAGAGATGCAATGGCAGGTGTGGTTGAAGAGCCAGGAGGAACAGGACATCGAGCGAGATCAACTATAGCAAAGATTGGTGGAAAGACAGGTACATCCCAGATAATCGGTATGAAAGAAAGGGTAAAATCGGAAAATATTCCCAAAAGGTTCAGGGACCATGCATGGTTTGTTGCCTTTGCCCCCGCAGAGAATGCCAGAATAGCCGTTGCTTCCTTCGTGGAACATGGAGGTCACGGGGGAGCAGCATCTGCCCCATTGGCAAAGCGTGTGATAGAGGAATATATAAAAACCATTAACAAGTCACAAGTGGCAAGCAACAAGTGACCAGTAGGTTTTGACTTATAACTTGCAACCTGTAACTTTTAACTTGTAACTTATTATGATAGACCGTCGGTTAATACAGAACTTTGATTGGATCCTTTTTCTTGTAACCTGTATCCTCGCTTTCATCGGAGTCTTCACAATCTACAGCGCCGCAAAAACGCTCACATTTAAAGATGGGACTCTATCAACATTACCTTACTATATCAAACAGATAATATGGGTAGGAATCGGGATAGTCTCTCTGTTCGTTATCCTTTTTATAGATTACAGGAAATTAGGGAAGTATTCCTATGTCGTCTACGGTTTTTCTCTCATTTTACTGATATTGGTACTATTCATAGGAAAGAGTGGTATGGGTGCGCAGAGGTGGTTTTCCTTTGGCCCTATATCATTTCAACCATCTGAGTTAAGCAAACTTTTTCTAATAATATCTCTGGCATGGTTTCTTTCAGAAGAACGGAGTACCCCAATGAGGCTACGGGATCTGTTTCAACCCGTATTCTTCTTCCTCTTCCTCCCTCTTTTGCTGGTTTTAAAACAACCTGATTTAGGGACAGCGATGATGATCTTCTTTATCTTTACCTCTATGGTTCTCATGGCAGGCGTTAGGTGGAAATCGCTTCTCATCATCATACTGCCAGCAGTTCTGACTTCACCTTTCTGGGTAAAACTTTTCTGGAACTCCCTTAAGGGTTACCAAAAGGCAAGGGTCCTCGTTTTCCTCAAGCCCGATGTAGACCCCCTCGGTGTTGGTTACCATATAGCCCAGTCTAAGATTGCTATCGGATCGGGCAAGATTATCGGAAAGGGTTACCTCTCAGGGACGCAGGGACAACTACGATTCCTCCCTGAAAGGCATACAGATTTTATCTTCTCTATATTTGCTGAAGAATGGGGATTTCTGGGGTCCCTGGTACTGATCGCACTCTACTTTTTCCTTATCTTCTGGGGTATAGGGATTGCAAAAAAGGCTAAAGACCGCCTTGGTGCACTTATAGCGATCGGGGTTGTCTCGATGATCGCCACCTATCTTATTGTGAATGTAGGGATGACGTTGGGACTTATGCCAGTAGTAGGACTCCCCCTTCCCTTTCTGAGTTATGGTGGAACCTCTGTCATAACCGCCTTTATGGCAATAGGTATATTGATGAATGTTAAGATGCGGAGATTTATGCTCTTTTACTGAAAAGACTTTGTGGTTAACTTAAGTGTGGTTCTGTTATTGAAAATGAGTTTTTGTGATGCCTTTAAAGTAGCAAACAGCAACTTCCAATAAAACAAGGATTGAAACCTCCGCTTCCCTCGAATCCTTGAACCCTTGACCACTTGCCTCCTCATGATTATACTAACTCTTCTGGAGACGGACCATATTATTATGATATACTTTATCTGGAATGGACACACCGCCGGTTTTTATGTCCTGTTTGAACATCGGCCTGGTTCTACTCTCGCCAGATTACAGGGTTATCGGTATGAATGCCTATGCCCGTAAGGTTTTGGGGCCTGCGATGTCGGATTTTGGAAAGAAGGTCTTCGGTTACCATCCAAGAAAAAGCCACCCCAAAATAGAGGGCCTTTTACAGGAAGCCAGTGCCTGCGATTCCGAGGTACCTGTCGCCATGATTATTGATGTTTTAAACAAGGTACTGATGATTAATGTATGCAGAATCGAGATGAAAGAGGCATCCACGGCACCTCTTTATGCAATGACATTTATAGATGTTACAGAGCAGACAGGCGCGAAGGTTAACCCCGGCACAGGAATGGTAGAATTGAAGAAATTTCCGGTGTGTGATAAAAGGGCATTTCTGTTTCTGGATGTATCCTCCATATATATTATCAGGTCCGAGGGGAATTACTGCAAGATTTCTACGGAAAAGAACTCTTATTATCTCCATCTCACCTTAAAGAACATCCTCACACGATTTGTGGGTCAGAAGTTTTTAAGGGTTCATAAGAGTTTCGTGGTAAACACAGAACATATACGTAAGATTCAACCTGCAGGGAGGGGACAGACCCAGATCATTTTCGATAGAGAAGAGATCCCTGCTGTCCCTGTGGCGAGAAGAAGGCTTAAAGACCTCAAAAAGGCGTTAGCTCTTATCTAAACCTTTTATCAATTCATCCTGACCGTTCATCAAAAATTTCTTGCTCCTGAATGATTGCCTGCCATAACCTATGAAAAAGGGAGGTGATGGGAGTGAAAGAGGTGTTTATCAATATCGAGAGATGTACTGCCTGTAAGTCCTGTGAGATTGCCTGTGCAGTAGAGCATTCGTCCTCAAAAGATATATATGCAGCCATCTTTGAAAAGCCTGTGCCGAGAAAGAGGGTGCATGTGGAAAAGGCTTATTCCTTCTCGTATCCATCGAAGTGTATGCATTGCGCTGACGCTGTGTGTATTACGGCATGTCCTACTGGTGCGATGCACAGGGACGCAGAAACAGGCAGTGTTATTGTCAATGAAAACAGATGTATGGGATGCTGGATGTGTGCCATGGTCTGCCCTTTTGGAGCAATATCTATGGGTACCGAAAGAGGTGTATCTGTGAAATGTGATTTTTGCAAATCGCGATTGAAGGAAGGAAAGGAGCCTGCCTGTGTGGAGGCTTGTCCTACCAATGCCATGACCTTTGGTGAGGCAGAAGATCTTTCAAAGGAAAAGAGGTTGATTACTGCACAAACGGTCGCCATGGCAGTGGGCAGGATAAAAGAGGAAAAATCAAAAGTAATACCATTAGAACTTTTAAGAAAAATGGGAGGTGTTTGATATGACGATGAAGGTGCTCGATAAGGCTTCGCAGTTCTTAGTAAACAAGGCAGAGGACATGGGCATAAGTATAGGCATTAACAGGCTTGAGGCCCAGACGCCACAGTGCGGTTTCGGACAACTGGGAAGTTGCTGCAGGATGTGTTATATGGGGCCATGCCGGATAGACCCTTTTGGTGAAGGAGCAACAACAGGGGTATGTGGCGCCTCTGTGGATACCATTGTATGCAGAAACCTTTTGAGAGAAGAGATCGGAGGTGCATCCTCCCATGTCGGTCATGCAAGGCATGTGGTTCTTTCATTTAAGAAGATGCTCGAAGGTAAGGCTTCTGGATATAAGATCACCGACAGGGATAAGCTCATGGAAGTTGCCGGCGGGCTCGGTATTAGGGCAGACGGAAAATCTGATAGGGAAATTGCCTTAGAGGTAGTGAACAAAGCCCTTGGAGACCTCTCAAAGCAGGACGATGAGCCGATGAGCTGGATTAAACTGAGAGCTCCGAAAAAAGAGATAGATATGTGGCGTGAACTCGGAATCCTTGTATCTAACGCCCATAATGAGATTGAAGAGGGGATGCACAGGACATCCATGGGCAATGACGCTGACCCGACAAACTTACTCCTCGCATGTTTAAGGATAGGACTCGTAGACGGTTATGCAGGACTGCATATGGCTACGGATTTTCATGACATCATGTTCGGAACACCTAAGCCAAGGATGATAGAGGCGAATATGGGCGTCCTCGAGAAAGACAAGGTAAATATAGCAATGCACGGACACAACCCTGTTCTTTCAGAGAAGATACTCGAATGGGCAGGTAAGCTCGAGAATGAGGCAAAAGAGGCGGGAGCGAAGGGTATAAATGTGGTTGGTGTATGCTGCACAGGAAATGAGCTTACCATGAGGCGTGGAGTCCCGATGGCAGGCCATAATCTCCAGTCAGAATTGATACTCCTTACAGGCGCTGTGGATGCCATGGTTGTGGATATGCAGTGCATCTGGCCGTCTACCACAAAG
Source organism: Nitrospirota bacterium (assembly GCA_016212195.1). Classification (GTDB taxonomy): domain Bacteria; phylum Nitrospirota; class Thermodesulfovibrionia; order JACRGW01; family JACRGW01; genus JACRGW01. The sequence goes on along the minus strand of JACRGW010000158.1, from coordinate 1,238 downwards.
ATCGCGGAGTGTTTTGATACAAAGATTATTACCACAGAGTCCTTTGTTAAGATGCCAGGTGCAGCACATATCGCCTTTGAAGCAGAGCATGCAGATGATGCGGCAAAGAAGGTCGTGAAGATGGCAGTAGAGGCATTTAAGGCAAGGAAAGGGAAGGAAGTCTCTATCCCCAAGGAAAAATCAGTGGGACTTATTGGTTTTTCGGTGGAGGCGATCCTCGATGTGCTCAAAAAGGTCAACCCATCAGATCCTCTGAAACCTGTTATTGACAATATTGTTAACGGTAATATCTATGGTGCAGTAGGTTTTGCAGGGTGTCCGAGTATAAAGTTAAGGGACACATCCATGACAGAGATAATGACAAAGGAGCTTCTGAAAAACAACGTATTAATTGTCACCACAGGATGCACAGCCCACATCTGTGCCCAGGCAGGCTTTATGGACACTGCTGCCACAAATAAATACTGCGGCGATGGATTGAAATCAGTTCTTACGGCCCTTGGTGAGGCTGCGGGGCTTGATGGGCCGCTGCCGCCTGTGTGGCATATGGGGTCGTGTGTGGATAATTCAAGGATTGGCACACTTCTCGGCGCCCTTGCAAACAAGCTTGATGTAAAAATAAGTCAGCTTCCGGTTGCTGGTTCCGCTCCAGAACTCGTACAGGAAAAGGCGATTTCTATAGGCACATGGTTGCTCGCACTTGGTTTGATGGTTCATATAGCGCCGGTTCCGAGGGTTCTCGGGAGTCCGGTTGCTACGAAGGTATTGACGCAGGACCTGGAGAATCTTACCGGCGGCAGGGCGTATGTGGAGCTTGACCCTGAAAAGGCGGCAGCAGGGATGATGGCTCACATCGCGCAGAAGAGATCAGCGCTGGGGATTTAGATATGGGAATTGTAATCATAGGTAACGGGATTGCTGCCATAAGCGCTGTAGAGGCGATCCGTCAACTAAATAGGGATTGCGAAATCACGATCGTATCAAAGGAAAGAGAGCCTGCCTATACCCCGTGCTTTCTTTATAGATATGTGTCCGGGGAGATAGAAAAAGAGAGACTTTATATAAGAGGTGATGATTTTTATGATGTAAACAGGATAAAGATCATCCCTGGTACTGCGGTTACAGAGGTCATGTCTGATGATAACAGGGTCAGGCTCTCGAATGGTACGGGATTGGGGTATGACAGGCTTCTCATAGCAGCAGGCTCAAATCCTGTTATCCCGGAGATACCGGGTATT